>JASHUC010000341.1 GCA_030040235.1 Gammaproteobacteria bacterium
ACGAGCGTTGGCGGCGAGCTGGGCGCGCAGGTCCGCGATATTCTGCCGCGGGCTGCGCGCCGGATACGGCCCCGCGCCCAGCCGCTCCTCGAGCTCCCGGGCCCGCAACCGGCCGCGCTCGAGGAGCTGGAAATTCTCGAACACGACGCCTTCCTCATCGATGCGGCGGCTGAATGCCGGCATCGAGCCGGGGGTGACACCGCCCACGTCGGCATGGTGGGCGCGGGAGGCGACGAAGAAGCCGGCAGACTCGGCGAGAAAGACCGGTGTCACCACGGTCATGTCGGGAAGGTGCGTGCCGCCGTGGTAGGGACTGTTGAGCAGCCACGCATCGCCGGGCCGCATCCGGTCGCGATGCGTCTCGATGACATGGCGAACGGTCGCGCCCATCGAGCCGAGGTGCACCGGCATGTGCGGGGCGTTGGCGACGAGCGCGCCCGTAGCGTCGAAGAGCGCACAGGAGTAATCGAGCCGCTCCTTGATGTTGACTGACTGGGCCGTCCGACGCAGCACCTCACCCATCTGCTCGGCGATGTGCATGAACAGATTGTTGAAGATCTCGATGCGCGCCGCAGCGGCGAGCGCCGCCTGCGGCGCGCGCTGCGTCCCTTCGTCCTCGGCGAGGATCTCACCGTCCGGCAGTGCATGGGCCGTCCAGCCGGGCTCGAGCACCAAAGTCGAGTGAGGCTCGACGATGAGCGCCGGGCCCGCCAGGTGGCCGCGCAGCCGCTCGCTCGGCACGAGCGGCACCTCGCGCCAGCCGCCGAACCACACTCGCGCGGTGGGTGGCAGCTCGCTCGCCGGGAGCGCGACCGGTCGCAGCGACTGCACCTCGGGGTCCAGACGCGCGGCGACGCACAGTGCATCGATCCTCACCTCGAGACCCGCCGGATCGAATCCGAAGCGACGCCGGTGAGTCTCGGCGAACGCGTCCTCGATCTGCGCCAAGGAGGCAACGGGCACGCGGAGCGCGGTATCGCTGTCACCGGCTCGCAGCTCGAGCCAGCGCTCGATGCGAACCCGCTCGGCGTCAGCGGAGTTTCCCTCACCGGCATTGCCTCCCTCCGCAGCGAGCTCGGCCCGCGCCTGGCGCTCGAGCGCCGCGAAGCGCTCGGCGGCGGTTTCGAGGCTCACCGCATTGAGCGGCACGCGCAGGCTCGCCCGCACCAGCGCGGAGCGCGGGGCAACGCCGATGCCGTAGGCCGAAAGCACGCTCGCAAGAGGATGAACGAGGATGCGGCGCATCCCCGCGGCACGCGCGACTCTGCAGGCGTGCTGACCCGCGGCGCCGCCGAAGGCGAACAGCGTGAGCTCCGATGGATCCACGCCCTGCTGGGTCGAGGCGCGCCAGATGGCGTTCGCCATCGCAGCGACTGCGACCTCGAGATAGGACTCCGCCAGCGCTTCGAGCTCCGGCGCCGGGCTCCCGGTCGCGAATGCGATCTCAGCGGCGCGCGCCGCAAAGCGCTCGGTGATGAGGTCACGGTCGATCGGGCTCGCGCCGTCCGCGCCGAACACCCGCGGCAGGGTGTCCGCACGCAATCGCCCGAGCAGCACCTGCACGTCGGTGAGCGTGAGCGGTCCACCGCGCCCGTAGCAAGCCGGGCCCGGATGCGCTCCGGCCGAATCGGGTCCGACGCTCGCGCGGGAGTCGGCGAAACGTAGAACCGATCCGCCGCCCGCGGCAATGGTGTGCACATCGAGCATCGATGTTTGTACGTGCACACCGCCGATCTCGTGCTCGTCGCGCTGTGGCAGTTCCCCGTCGATGAGGGCGACGTCGGTCGAGGTGCCGCCCATGTCGAAGCTCACGAGGCGCGTGATGCCGAGCCGTAAGGCGATGTGGCGCGCGCCGATCAAGCCGCCGGCCGGGCCGGAGAGCAGGCTCGAGGCGGCGTGAAAACTCGCCACGCGCGCGAGCCCGCCGTGGCTTTGCATCAGCTCGAGCGAGATCCGTGGGTCGCGCTTCGCGAGCTCGCGCTCGAGTCCGGACACGTAACCTGCGAGCGCCGGCGCGAGATAGGCATTAAGCACCGTCGTCGCGCCGCGGGCCACGTAGCGGATGAGCGGGGAGAGCTCGTGCGATACCGAGACCTCCTCGAAGCCCATCTCGCGGGCGATCGCGGCCGCTTCGCGTTCGTGCCGCGGTTGGCGCCAGGCGTTGAGCAGCACGATTGCGACCGCACGAAGACCCCGGTCCCGCGCTGCTTCGAGCTCGCCCCGCAAGCCTTGGGCATCGAGCGGTGTCAGCACCTCCCCGTCCACACTCACCCGCTCGCGCACTTCGATCACCTCGGCGTGCAGACTATCGGGCCGCACGATGCGGCGGGCAAAGATGTCCGGGCGACTCTGATCGCCGATGCGCAGCGCGTCGGCGAAGCCGGCCGTGGTCACCAGCAGGACCGGCGCTCCGGTGCGCTCGAGGAGCGCATTCGTCGCGACGGTCGTCCCGACTTTCACGCCCGCGATGCGCGGGGAGCTCTCACCGCAAGCCGCAGCGAGGATGCGCTGGACGATGTCGAGCGCGGAGCCCCCGGAGGAGGCGCTCGAGCGCGATAGGGCCTTACGCACGTGCAGGCGCCCGTCGGGCGCAACGCCGATCACGTCCGTGAACGTGCCGCCGCGATCGATCCAGAACTGCCAGCCCCGCATGGGCTGATATGATATCCGCGCGGGTCTGTTCAGGGTCTCACACCACAACCGAGCGCTCGAGAGCATCGTGCCGAACCGCTACGTCGTTTTCTCGCACGGACAGGACGGAGCTCCGTGGGGCCGCAAGATCACCGCGCTCGCCGACACCGCGCGCAGCGAAGGCTATGAGCCCGAATCGGTCGATTACCGCGGCATCGACTCCCCGCGCGAGCGCGTCGCGCGGTTGATGGAGTTCTGCCAGGACCTGGAGGGCGATCTGGTGCTCGTCGGCTCGAGCGTGGGCGGCTACGTATCGGCCGCCGCGGCCTCCCTCCTGCACGCGCGCGGGGTCTTCCTGCTCGCCCCGGCACTGTACTCGGCCGGGCTCCCGGAGCTGCGCCCGGGAGTGCTCGATTGCCCCACGACGATCGTGCACGGCTGGCGGGACGAGGTGGTGCCCTACGAGGAGAGCGTGCGCTTCGCAAAGTTCTACGCGGCGAAGCTCCATCTGCTCGATGACGATCATCATCTGCATGCCGAGCTGCGCGTCATTCGCTATCTCTTCGAGTATTTTCTGATCGCTCTCGATCTGCCGGTACCCTGAAGGTTTGGCATGGCCTGGCTGCTGCGACGGGTCCTCGCCCTGTGGGTGCGCTTCAGCGTCCGCCCGGATGATGCGGCGCTTCGCCTGCACGGCCGGGGCAATCCGGTGTGCTATGTGCTCGAGCGGCACAGCGTCACGGATCTCGCGGTCCTGCAGAGCGCGTGCGTGCGCCTCAAGCTCCCGCGGCCACGCAAGCGCCTCACGCCGGCGGCGACGGACCTGCGATCGTTCTTCTACCTGAGCCGCCCGCTCGGCATCTGGAACGAGCGCATCGATCCGCGTCCGCCGCTCTCCCTCGCGCAGATGGTCGCGGCATTGCGCACCGATCCGCAGCTCGACATCGACCTCGTACCGACGGCGGTTTACTGGGGCAGGGCGCCACAGCGCGAGGCCTCGTGGCTGCGCCTGCTGCTCGTCGAGGACTGGGCGCTCACCAGCCGGCTGCGCAAGTTCTTCCAGGTGCTGCTCAACGGTCGCGCCACGCTGGTCGAGATCGACGAGGCGATCTCGCTGCGCAGCCTTGCGGGGGAGGCGGCCGCACCGAACGTGCAGTGCCGCCGCGTGCTGCGGGCCCTGCGCACCCGGTATCGCCGGCAGCGCGCCGCGCGCATCGGACCGGACCTCTCGCACCGGCGCACCATCGTCACGGAGATCCTGCGCCGCAGCGCCGTACGGGCCGCGGTCGCTCAGGAGGCGCGCGAGAAGAACCTCACGCGGCGCCAGGCGCTCAAGGCCGCGCAGCGCATCGCCGAGGAGATTGCGGCGAACTACTCGCACGCATTCGTGCGCTTCCTCGAGCACCTGCTCACCTGGCTGTGGAACCGGCTCTACGACGGGGTGGTGTTCGAGCACGCCGCGACGCTCGAGAAGGTCGTCGAGGGCAACGAAATCATCTACGTGCCCTGCCATCGCAGCCACATGGATTACCTGCTGCTCTCCTACGTCATCTACCGCAACGGGTTCGCGATCCCGCATATCGCCGCCGGTATCAATCTCAACCTGCCGATCATCGGGCGCTTCCTGCGCAAGGGCGGGGCGTTTTTCATCCGCCGCAGCTTCCGCGGCAGCGCGCTCTATGCCGTCGTGTTCACGAGCTACATGGCGGCCATGATGGCGCGCGGTCACGCCATCGAGTACTTCATCGAAGGCGGCCGCAGCCGCACCGGCCGGCTGCTGCAACCGAAGACCGGGATGATCTCGATGACCGTGCGCAGCTTCCTGCGCCATGCGGTGCGGCCGGTGGTATTCGTGCCCGTCTACTTCGGCTACGAGCGCATCGTCGAAGGCTCGACCTACATCGGGGAGCTCTCGGGCCAGCCGAAGCAGAAGGAGAGCGTCTTCGGGCTGCTGCGGACGCTGCCGCGCCTGCGCGAGCGATTCGGCACCGTCCACGTCAACCTGGGCGAGCCGATTTTTCTCGAGGAGCTGCTCGACCGGTACGGGAGCGTTTGGCGCACGCACGAGATCGACGAGGCACGGCTGCCCTGGGTGAATGCTGCGATAGACGAGCTCGCCCAGCGCATCATGCGCAACATCAACGCGGCTGCGGCGGTGACGCCCGTCAACCTGCTCGCGATCACGCTGCTCGCTTCGCCGCGCCGCATCCTCGCGGAGGCGGATCTGCTTCGCCAGCTCGACCTCAGCGTCGCGTTGCTGCACGAGTGCCCCTACGGCGCGCGGGTGACCGTCACGAGTCTCTCGAGCGCCGAGATCATCGCCTATGGCGAGACGCTCAAGCTCGTCTCGCGCCGCAAGCATCCGCTCGGGGACCTGGTGCAGATGAGCGACGAGGCGGCGGCACTCGCGGCGTACTACCGCAACAACGTGCTGCATCTGATCGCCATGCCGTCGCTCCTCGCCTGCGTGTTCCTCGGCAACTCCGTCATGCAGCGCGACGACATCCACCGGCTCGCGCGCCGGATCTATCCCTACATCGCCGCGGAGCTGTTCCTCGCCTTCACCGAGGAGGAGGTCCCGGCGGTCATCGATCAGGTGCTCGGCACACTCGGCGAGCACGGGCTCATCGAGCGGGCGCCGGGCGGGGAGTGGCGGCGGGCGCCGCCCACCTCGGCCGAGGCGATGCAGCTCTCGCTCCTCGCGCAGGCGACTTTGCAAACGATCGAGCGCTACTACCTCACGATCGCGCTGCTTCTCAAGGCCGGGAGCGGTGAGATCACGCAGGCGACGCTCGAGGAGCGCTGCCAGCTCATGGCGCAGCGCATGAGCCTCGTGTACGGCTTCAACTCACCCGAATTCTTCGACCGCGCGCTGTTCGAGAACTTCATCGACCTGCTGCGCGAACGCGGCGTGGTGCGCAGCTCCGCCTCGGGCGCGCTCGAGTTCGGCGCGGTGCTCATCAAGGTCGCCGAGGACGCGCAGCTCGTCCTCAACGAGGAGATCCGCCACAGCATCCTGCAGGTGACTCACTCCTGAGCGCCGCTTGACAGCACAACACCCCGCGGAGCCATCCTTGCGCCTCCGCTACCGGAGAACGCCATGCTAGAGCTCTATCACGCCGAGCCCGCCGCCAATTCCCTCAAGACGCTGATTGCCATCAAGGAGAAGGGCGTTGCCTTCACCAGCCATTTCGTGAACCTGCACAAGTTCGAGCAGCACGAGCCCGCCTTCGTGAAGGTCAATCCGAACGGCCAGGTTCCGGCCCTCGTGCACGACGGCAAGGTCATCACCGAATCGACCGTCATCAACGAGTATCTGGACGAGGCCTTC
>JASHUC010000342.1 GCA_030040235.1 Gammaproteobacteria bacterium
ATTCCGCAACTCACTGGCGGTTCACGAGGTCCGTGTCGCTCAGTTGCCAAGAGCGGGCGTGGAAGTCTCAGAATTCGGTTTTGAGCCCCACCTGAATCCCGTGCGGCATGATGCTGAGAATGAGCGGTGACTTCAGTTTGTGAAAGAAGTAACCGCTCACGAACCCCAGACCGAATCCCCCGATCACATCGCTCTGCCAGTGGCCCCACACCTTCACGCGCCCGATGGCATCGTAGACCGGCAGCAACTCGAGCGCGTACACGGCTGGATCGTCCTTGCCGTATTCGAGCACGAACGGGGTGACGATCGAGCTGATCTCGGTCACCTCGCCGCTCGGAAAGCTCTGGCCGTGCCCGGTGAACCACTCGTTCGGATCGTCGGTCTGGGAGGGACGCTCGCGCGAGAACGCGTACTTCAACCCGTCGGCGGCCAGCCCGGCGGCAACCGTCGAGTCGATCGATTGCCAGAATGTCTTGCCGAGCCGAGTATCGCCGCCCTCCCAAAGGGCGCCGAGTGCCAGAACGACCGGTGCCCCGTACTCCAGCATCTCCTGATAGTTGCGCTTCCAGATCCCCGCATTGTCGTAGGCGGGGCGAGAGTCGATCCCGAAGGGCCCACCATCGGCCCGGGCCGCAGGCGCGAGGAGCGCCGCGCAGAGCACCGCGCCGAGGATCGCGAGGGTTGCACGGCGAGCGCGGCCCGATGGAACATGCAGCGCGAGCCGCGGGAGTGAGCCGGAGACTGGCCGCATGAGCACGCTCCCCAAAAGCCGCTTACTTTATGGCGCAAAGTCTTAAACTGCAACGCGAGCAGCCCGCCTTGCGAGGCGCACCGTGCTGCCTCTGACGAGCGGGCGGCGCGCAGCGTTGTGGCTGCTCGCGCTCGCGGCGCTCGTCACGCTCCTCTTCGCCGTCACGCCCCTCGACATCCAGGCGGCGCGCATCTTCTACCGTCCGCAGGAACCGGATCACTGGCCTCTCGCCGCAGAGCTGCCCTGGTCGGTGCTCTATCGACTCGCGCCGGCGCTCACCGTCACCGTCGTGCTCGCCGGGCTCGGGTGGCTCGCCGCCGCCGTCGCGAGCGGCAATCAGGCCTGGCGCCGCCATGCGATCTTCGTCCTGCTCACGGTGGCGCTCGGTCCGGGTCTCATCGTGAACGCGGTGTTCAAGGACCATTGGGATCGCCCGCGACCCCGCGACGTCGTGCAGTTCGACGGTCCCATGCACTATGTGATGGCACCGCTGCGCGGAGCGGGGGGAGGCTCCTTTCCCTGCGGTCACTGCTCGGTCGGCTTCGTCTTGGGGCTCGGGTTCTGGATCTGGCGTCGCCGCCGGCGCTCCTGGGCATGGGTCTCGCTCGCCGCGGGGCTCACGGCGGGCACGGCGCTCGGACTCGGCCGCATGGCGGCCGGCGCACACTTCCTCTCGGATGTGGTCTGGTCGGCGTTGCTCACCTTCGCCGTGGCGCACCTGCTGTACTACGAAGTGCTGCGGATCCCGAAGTCCGAGGAAGGCACCTCCCCTGCTGCCAGGCCGGGCCGCGCGCTGCGCTGGGGCACCGCCCTCGCCGGGCTCGGAGCCGTTGCGGTCCTCGGGGCGCTGCTCGCTGCGCCTCATGGCGGTGCGCTCTCGCAATCCTTCGAGCTCGCCTCCCTCCCCCAACCCGCGCAGACCTTCCGCGTCACCGCGCGCGCAGCCGATATCGATCTCATCGTGCTCGATGCTCCCGCTGCAGGGGCTGCACCGCGTGTGACGGTGAGCGGGGAGCTGCACGGCTTCGGGCTTCCCACCAGCCGCCTCACGAGCGGCTTTCGCTTCGATTCCACCGCGGCAACCCTCGAGTACCGGATCGAGCAGCGCGGCTGGTTCACGGACTTGAGCGGCGAGGCCATCATCCGCATGCCGCTACTCGATTTCCACCGCATCGTCGTCGAGGTGAACCGCGGCAACATCGCGGTGACCGATCTCACGCGTGCGGGAGCGGTGCGGCGCGGCCTCGTGCGGCTCGAGCTTCGAACCCAGACCGGTTTCGTGCAGCGGCCTAGATGATGACTGGAGAGTCGGGAAGCTCGTTCGCATCACCGGACCGGGCGGGGAAATGTCGCGCCAGGTGCCGCGCCACGGCCTGGATGCCGGCGATCGCGCCGTCTTCAAAACGCCCCTCCCGAAAAGCGGCCTGCATTGCACGGCAGACGCCTTCCCATTCCCCGCTGCCCACTCGCACGTGGGCGCCGCGATCCGCCACGATCTCCACCGCGCGATCGGCGAGCAGCAGGTAAATGAGCACACCGTTGCGGTGCTCGGTATCCCACATCCGAAGCAACGAGAACACCTCGAGCGCCCGTTCTCGCGGCGACTGCCCACGATAGAGCCGTGCCCCGTGCAGCGCGCCCTCAACGACGAAACGGATCTCTGCAACGTGCTGCTTCCGGCTCGCCGCGATTTCCCGCTCGATCGCCTCGAGCGTCGCCCGTGGGAATGCGCGCCTCACGCGCCACGGGTTCATGAACAAGTGCCGGCTGATGCGCGCGATATCCATCTCACCACGTCCCCGAGGCCCCACCGCCGCCGAACCCACCACCACCGCCGCTGAAACCCCCGCCACCGAAACCGCCGCCGCCGAACCCTCCGGAAAACCCGCCCCCGAAGCCTCCGCCCCAGCCCCCGAAGCCCCCGCCCCACCCGCCCATGCGCCCCATGCCGCCGCCGAGCAGCGTGAAGAGAAAGCCGATGAGCCCGGCGAGGACTGCGATGCCGAGGAGACCCGCGAACAGCCATACGAGCAGGCTCAGCACCCCGCCGGTCACCACCGCGCCTGGGAATCGTCCGAGCGTCGAGCGCGTGAACGTACCGAAGATGACCACGATCAGCAGCAAGATGGGCGCGAAGGATCCCAGCGGCTTGCGCGGCGCCGGCGAGGGGGCCGGCGGCGGCAGCGGCTCACCGTTGACGACGCGCATCATCGCATCGAGCCCTGCGCTGATGCCGCCGTAGAAGTCCCCGTCCCGGAACCGCGGCGTGATGATCTCGCGGATGATCCGGAAGCTCGTCACGTCGGTGAGCGCTCCCTCGAGCCCGTAGCCCACCTCGATGCGCACCGCAGGGTCGTTCTTGGCGACGATGAGGATGGCGCCGTCGTCCACGTTCTTGCGACCGAGCTTCCACTGATCCGCGACGCGAATGCCGTACTGCTCGATGGTCTCGGGCTCGGTGGTCGGCACGATCAGCACGGCGAGCTGACTGCCCTTGCGGGCTTCGAAGGCCTGCAGGACTTGCTCGAGGGTTTGGGCCTGCTCGGCGGTGAGCGTCCCGGTGAGATCGGTCACGTGCGCCGTGAGCGGCGGCACGGCCACATCCGCTCTCGCGACGAGCGAGAGCGTGAGCCAGGATGCGAGAAGCAGCACCCGGACGGCTGCACGCATGGGCTCGAGCTCGCCTCAGCTCACGGGTTGCCGGGAGCGCTCGCCGGCGCCGGAGCGAAATTGACCGTCGGCGGCTTGGAGATCTCAGCCTCGTTATCGACGCTGAAGTTGGGCTTCACGGAGTACCCGAAGAGCCTCGCGGTGAGGTTCGTCGGGAAGCTCCTGACCGTCACGTTGTAGTCCTGCACGGCTTGGATGTAGCGGTTGCGCGCGACGGTGATGCGGTTCTCGGTGCCCTCGAGCTGCGCCTGCAGGTCCTGGAAATTCGCGTCGGACTTGAGCTGCGGGTAATTTTCCGAGACCGCGAGCAACCGCGAGAGCGCGCTCGTGAGCTGACCCTGGGCCGCCTGGAATTTCGCGAACGCCTGCGGATCGTTGATCAGCTGGGGAGTCGCCTGAATGCTCCCGACCCTGCTGCGGGCCTCGGCGACGGCGATGAACACGCGCTGCTCCTGGGCGGCATAGCCCTGCACGGTCTTCACGAGGTTCGGCACGAGGTCGGCGCGCCGCTTGTATTGATTGATGACCTCGGACCACGCCGCCTTGACCTGCTCGTCCTGGGATTGAAAGCGGTTATAGCCGCAGCCGGCGAGCGCAAGGGACAGCACCGCAATGAGGCCGATCGCACACTGACGCATTCGAAACCTCCGAGCTTTCCGCGGAGACCCCGCCAGAGGTCTCTCTCAACTATTCGATTGTGCCCGATTCGCGCGCGGAATGCGCGAAAGCCCCCGGCAGCCGTTGAGGAACAGTGTCACCACACGCTCCGCCCACTCATCGAGCTCCCGTTGCGTCATGGGAGGGCCGAGGCCCGCGGCGCGACGCTGCGGAGGGTGATGACCATGTCCACGAAATGACCGGCCGCAAAGACGCGCAGCTCCGCACTCGAGCGCGGGTCGTGAAGCTCGCGCACCAGCAGATCTCCGATGAGCGTCGTGGCGGCCTGCGCCCAGCCTTCGGCGTACACGGCACGCAGGAGATTCGGAAACCGCGCGGACTCGCCCGTGACGAGCCGATGCAGCGCAATCGCCCGCGGCTCGAGGGCCGCGCGCAGGATCAGCCCCGCGAAGCGGCGCAGGATCCCGTGCAAGCTCCGTCCCTGAAGCAGCGGTACCTCGGGCGGGGGCCGGATCTGCTGGACGATGCGGTGGACGACGGCTGCGAACAGCGCCGCCTTGTTCTCGAAGCGATGATAGAAGGTGCGTTTGGAGACGCCGGCGCTCGCGGCGACCGCATCGATCGTTGTCGACCCATAGCCCTCGGTGAGAAAGAGCTCGGTGGCCACCTCGAGGATACGCTCGCCGAGCAACACCGCGTCGACGCGCGACGGTCTGCCGCCGAGAGCCTTGCGCTTGGGCGAGCGGCGGTGAGGCTCAGCGACGGTAGCCGGACCCTCCGCCACCCCGGTAGGCGTAGGCGTAGGAGCCGCGGTAGCTCGCGCGTGGCGCACCGTAGCTGCGCGCCGGCCCATAGACTCGTGTCGACGATCGGAAATAGGAGGAGACCTCGGCGCGATGGTAGTACCCGGACGCGCCGTTCGGATAGTAGGCGGCG
>JASHUC010000343.1 GCA_030040235.1 Gammaproteobacteria bacterium
GAGGAAATCGGGCTCGCGCTGGAAGAAGCCGTCGATCGCGAAGAACTCCTGCGCGATGTTCTGGGCTACCGAGCGCCCGGGATCGAAGCGCTTGAGATAGGCGGGAATTCCCCCGCGGCGGCGGGCCCCAGGTTCGCGTACGCCTCCTTCACGAACCAGGCCGTGGTGACGGGCCGATCGCGGGGATACTCGAAGGCGCCTTCGGCCGAGTTGGTGCCGACCAGGACCGGGGTGTCGTTGAAGTGGCCGGCTCGGTGCTCCCCGTAAGGGCTCCCCGTGAGCACCTCGCCGTCGATGTCAGGCCAGAACGGATCATCCATCCGGGCAGCGTTTGCGATCGCCGTGGCGGGCAGGGCGCGCGCATGCCGCAGGCTCATCGCGCCCAGGCGTTCGAGGAACCTCTGGCCGGTCCTCTCTGCGAGGCCGAGCGTTTGAAGCATCGGGAAAGGCTCGGCCGCGGCGTGAGCCGTACCGAATACGGCCCCGCTCTCGGCGATCGCGCGCTCGAAGAGGCCGGCCGCGAGCGGCGAGCTCGTGAGGAGGCTCACCGCCATCGCTCCCGCGGACTCTCCGAAAAGGGTCACCCGCGCCGGATCCCCGCCGAACTTCGCGATATTCCGTTTCACCCACACGAGCGCGGCGATCTGGTCCCGCAGTCCGTAATTGCCCGAGCCGCCACCACTCTCGCGAGTGAGCTCCGGGCTTGCGAGAAACCCGAACGGTCCGAGACGGTAGCTGATGCTCACGACGACCACGCCCTCGCGCGCGAGAGTCGTTCCATCGTAGACCGGCGTTGCGGGCGTGCCGAGGACGAACGAGCCGCCGTGGATCCACACCATGACGGGCCGCCGCTCGCGCGTGCTGCGAGCGCTCGTCCAGACATTCAGGTACAGACAATCCTCGCTGGTGTCGAGCGGGCCGGCGATCAGCGGCGAGCCTTGGGCGCACGCGGGCGCGAATGCGCGCGCCAACCGCACCCCCGTCCAGCCGACGACGGGCTGTGGGGCCTTCCACCGCCGCTCACCGGTGGGCGGGGCGGCGAACGGGATTCCTTTGAAGGACGTGACGCCACCGCGCGCGACACCGACCACGGATCCACCGGTCACGCTGACCTGCACGATCGCGCCCTCGGCCGGGAAGGCGGCGCCCACGAAAGCGGTGAGGATGGCGGCGGTCTGGATGCCGACAAGGGCGTTCATAGCGCTCAAGATACCCCGCCTCCCCGCGCAGTGGTTTCAAGTGAGGACGTTCGTCGTCTCACGTGGGCGGAACGCGCGCGCCCGTCGAATCGCTTCAGCTGCGATCATCGAGCGCCCGCAGGAACGCAACGAGATCGGCGATTTCCGCAGCGTTCAGGACCGGCGCCTGTCCCGGCCGCCGATCGAACGGCGGATCCGTCCGGTCCACGTTCTCGCGAAACGGCGGCGGCAAGTCATCGTAGCGCTCGATGCGCCCGTCGCGGACGGGATACCAGCGCTCGGGCGTAAGGTCGCGCGTCACGTAGAACCGCACGACCTGCTCGAGCGTCGTGAAGCGCCCGTTATGAAAGAAATAGCTGCGCCGGGCGGCATTGCGCAACGTCGGCGTTTGAAACATGCCGCAGTACTCGCTGCTCTCCCGGATCAGGTCGCTGCGCAGCGGACCGCACAGGCCGAGGTCGTAATACGCCGTGCTCGCGTTGGCGGCGAGCGCCGGGTTGCGCGGCACGCCGAGGGTCGCAAAGCGGTAGTCCGTGAAGTCGGGTGGCCGGCCTCCCGGCCCGGGCGCGCTCGGATGGCATTCCGCGCAGTTGCCCTTGTCCGCGGAGTTGAACAGCGCGAGCCCGCGCAGCTCCTGGGCCGTGAGGTGCCCGGTGCCCCTCAGGTAGGCGTCGTAGCGGCTGTCGTAGGGATGAAAGCTCGGGTCCTCGAGCTCGAAGCGCGCGAGTGCGCGCGCCGCGAGCGCATCGAGCGGCGCATCGGAGGTGAGGTGCGTGAGCGCTCGCAGCCTCGGCGCCTCTGCGCTCGCGCGCAGCCGCGCGGCCAGCTCGCGCAGGTTGCGATTGGCCATCTCGCGCGGGTCCAGCAATGGAAACAACGCCTGCGTCGCGAGAGTGTCCGCCCGGCCGTCCCACATGAGCCCGCCGCCCGGCCCCACGTCCTCGGGGTCGTCGGTACGCGAGAGGTACAGGTGGCGCGTGAAGCGGGGCACGTGCTCGAGGTAGCGCAGCGAGGGCACGGCGCGCAGTCCCTGGCGATCGAAGTGCGCTCCGCCCACCATGACGGGTCCGGAACCGCGCGGCGGGCCGTAGGCGTTCGCAGGATCGTGGCAGCTTGCGCAGGCGAGGCGGCCCGAGCGCGAGAGACTCCTGTCGAAGAACAGCGCCTTGCCCAGAG
The DNA here is from genome assembly GCA_030040235.1 of Gammaproteobacteria bacterium. The sequence continues at coordinate 2,376 of JASHUC010000343.1, forward strand.
CGGCAAGCGCGGTGAGGCGGGAAGCGGGCGGGGATGCGGGCGCCGCCGCGGAGCGCGTGGAAAGCGCGAGGCAGGCACCCGCGAGGCAGGCACCGATCGATGCAACCCGTCCGGGGAGCCTTCCATGCCGCCGCTTTCGATCCATCAGAATTTGAAGAGCGTCATCAGATCGCCCACTGCCGGCCCGTTGATCGGACGATAAGG
>JASHUC010000344.1 GCA_030040235.1 Gammaproteobacteria bacterium
CATCTTGCGTGCCCGGTGAATCACCCTCACGCGCCACGAGCAACTGAATGAAGCAATGGGGATTGGTCCATTGCAGCTCCTTCACCGAGCCCGTCAAGGTCGTGCGCTTGCTCGTGTCGAACATACCGAAGGAATGATGCGCGAAAACCGGCAACGCGAGTGCCAGTGCGGCACCTGCCGTCGGCATTCTCCAGGCGACTGTCACGATGCGCTCCGCGTATCGTTGTAAGCCTCAGCCCTCGGCCGTCGGCTTGATGTTCGCGTTGAGCCGGAACAGATTCGTGGGGTCGTATTTGTTCTTCAGCTTCACGAGGCGCGGGTAGTTGTCGCCGTAGGTCGCGCGCAGCCGCTGTTCGTCGTCATTCACGTCCGTGTTGACGTAGTAATTGCGCGTGAAGGGCTCGAGCCCGCTCCAGAACGCGCGGGCAGTCCTCACGCTCTCATCATTGTGCGACGGGTCCCAGGAGCCGACCAGCAGGAGGGTATATTTCATCCAGCGGTTCCAGAACGCCGTAGCGTCCGGCTTTACGCGCCCGGCGGCACCGCCGTGGCTGAAGAGCACGATGGCTGTTACGACGGGCGGGGAGGTCTCGAAGCGCCGTACGGCCTCGTCGATCAGCTGGGTGGTCAGATCTCCGACAAACCCCGATTTGTAGTAGGTGACCGTATCGCTGGGCGCTGCGTGTACCTTTCCCGTCCCACCTTGAGCGACGACGTAGGTCTTTACAGCCACACTGTCGTACAGAGGCTTGCCGAGCTTCTGCAGCGGCGCGAGAAGCCGCTCGCCTGCACTCGATGCGCCGCTGTAAAGCGCCTCGTAGCCCACGTAAGGAAGTCCTTTGGAACTGCGGCCGACGAACAGCACCACATACATTTCGTCAGGCTTGTTCTGTGCGAACTCCATGAGGGCCGTCAGAACACTGCGTGCCTGAGTGAATGGAAACACTCTCTCGCCAGCCAGGACCTTGGGTCCGAGCCGATGGAGCTGGTAATCAAAGCTCGTCACGACGCCGAAGTTGCCACCCCCGCCGCGAACGCCCCAATAGAGATCCTGGTTCTCCTCCGCGCTCCCATGCCGGAGCTTGCCGTCCGCCGTGACGATGTCGACCGAGCGCACATTGTCGCAGGCGAGCCCGAATTTGCGGTCCAGACGGCCGAAGCCGCCGCCGAGCGTGAGGCCGGCAATGCCCGTATCGGGGGCGGTGCCGAGCGTCGTCGCAAGCCCAAAGGCCTGGGTCTCAGCGTCGAACTCACCGAGCAGCACGCCCGCCTCTGCTTCGGCTCGCAGGCGCTGCGGGTCGACCCGAATCCCCTTCATCGCGGACAGATCGATGACCAGCCCGCCGTCGCATCCGGACTGGCCCGAGAGGCTGTGTCCGCCGCCGCGCACGGCGGTGAGTAGATCGTGCGCGCGGGCGAAATCGACCGCCTGCACGACATCGGCCGCGCCGCTGCAGCGCGCGATCAAGGCCGGATGACGATCGAAGGCCGGATTCCAGAGGCGCCGCGCCGCCTCATAGCCCGCATCGCCTGCGCGAATGAGCTCCCCGCGCAAGCTCGCGTCGAGGTCCTTGATGTCAGATGCCGTGAGGGAGATCGACTTCCCGGAGCCGGTGCGAGCAGCGACCTCCGGCGGAATCGACTGAGAGCGGGCACTATCGGCCCACGAATGCCGTACCGGCAGGAGCGCGCCGGCCGTACCCATCAGAGCGGCGTTGACGAACGATCGTCGGTCGATATTCATGACGCGGCAGCCTCCCCAGGTGATCAGACGAAATCCGTATTCGAACCCCGCCAGGCCCCCAGAGATGCTGCATCGCACACTCGCGGATCCGTGGCCGTGCGGCGAAGCAAGGCGCCCCCGGCATGCCAGCATGGCATCATGTTCGCGCGAGGCAGCAGGGAGGCTGCAAAAGGGGTGGGTCTCGCGAGCGGAGAGTGCACGCGTGAGCGAGGTGACCGAGCTGCTGCGGGCCGCGAACGGCGGGGATGCATCTGCCTCGCACCGGCTCTTTACGCTGCTGTATGCCGAGCTCAAGAGTCTGGCGCGCTCGAGCCTGCGAAAGAGCGGTGGGGCCATCGAGCTCGAAACGACCGCACTCGTTCACGAGAGCTTTCTGCGTCTTGCGGGGCGTGCCGGCTATACCCCAGCCGACAAGCGCGCCTTCTACGGCTACATGGGCAAGGTCATGCGCAGTGTGGTGCTCGATGCGGTGCGCGAGCGCCTGGCGCGCAAGCGTGGGGGCGATCAGCTGTTGGTGACGCTCACGACCACCGCCGGCGGGCAGCCGGTGGCGAGCGCCGAGCTGATTGCAGTGGACGATGCGCTGAATACGCTCGGAAATCTCGCACCGGACCTGAGAGATCTGGTGGAGATGCGCTACTTCGGAGGCCTTACCGTGGAGGAGATCGGCGAGGTCCTGGGTAAGTCGCCCCGCACCGTGCAGCGCGAGTGGGAGAAGGGCCGCGCGTTGCTGAAGCGGCTGATCGAGGAGGCCTGAGCGTGCCTTCGGATGTCTCCGGGGTATCGATCAGGGACCTCAGCCCCGCCGAGTATGCAGAGCTCTCGCGCCTTCTGGATGAGGCGCTCGAGCTGCCCGCCGAGGCGCGAGCGGCCTGGCTTGCGCGGCTCACCGAGGGTGAGCCCAAGACCGCGGCGCGCGTGCGCGCGCTCCTTCATTCGCAAGGCATGGCGCACGAGGAGGGGTTCCTCGAGAACCGCGCTGGCCTGATGCGCGAGCTGACCGAGACGGGCCAGGGGGATGCCGCACTCCTCGGGAAGGTGTTCGGTTCCTACCGCGTGTGTTCCCTGCTCGGGCATGGCGGCATGGGGAGCGTGTGGCTCGCGGAGCGGATCGACGGTCTCTTCAGGAGGCAAGTCGCGCTGAAGCTGGTGCACCCCGCGCTGACGGATCACACCATCACCGAGCGCTTTGCCCGCGAGCGTGAGATCCTCGCGAGCCTCGATCATCCCCACATCGCGCGATTGCTCGACGCCGGCTTCGCCGCGGACGGTCAGGCTTACCTTGCGCTCGAGTATGTCCGTGGTAAGCCGTTCACGACCTATTGCGACGAGCACCGGCTGCCCGTGCGCGCGCGACTGGAGCTGTTTCGCCAGGTCCTCGGCGCCGTGCAGTATGCGCACGCTCACCTGGTCATTCATCGCGACCTGAAGCCCTCGAACATCCTCGTGTCCGAAGACGGCGAGGTGCACCTGCTCGACTTCGGCATCGCGAAGCTTCTCAGCGAAGGTGAGGTGCGGGAGACCCAACTCACCCGGCTCGGGTGGATGGCGCTGACCCCCGACTACGCGGCACCCGAGCAGATCGTCGGTTCCCCAATGACAACAGCGGCGGACGTCTACTCGCTCGGCGTGATGCTTTATGAGGTTCTCACCGGCGAACGACCTTACAGACTGAGGCGCGATACCCGCGGTGCCCTCGAGGAGGCCATCCTCAAGACCGATTCGGTGACACCGAGCCGGCTTGCGCTGCGCGATGCGGCGGCGCAGGTTCGTGGCACGAGCGCACCCCGGTTGAGGCGCGCGCTCGAGGGCGACCTCGACACGATCGTCCTCAAGGCGTTGAAGAAGGTCCCGGCCGAGCGCTATGCGACGGCCAACGCGCTCGATGAGGACATCGCGCGCTTCCTGCGCGGGGATATCGTGCTGGCGCAGCCCGACAGCGTCGCCTATCGGGCATTGAAGTTTGCACACCGCCACCGCGCAGGCATCGCGGTCGTGGGTGCTCTGGTGCTGACGCTGGCCGGCGGGCTCGCCGCGACGAGCTACGAGGCGCACATTGCGGCGCTACAGCGTGACATGGCGCTCGCGGCGCAGCGCCGCTCGCTCACGCAGACGGCCGCCGCACGCCTGAAAGAGGCCGACGTGGCCGGTGCACTGGGCATTGTCCTGGAGCTCCTGCCGCACCGGGGAGCAGAACGCACCGGGACCGCCGAGGCGCTCAACGTCTTCCAGGAAGCCCGTGCGGCGGATGCACAGATCCTGGTGCTCGCCGGCCACGCTGACCGGGTGCGCTCGGCTGCGTTCTCCCCCGATGGCCGGCGCGTGGTGACGGCCTCGGACGACGGGACCGCGCGCATCTGGGATGCCGAGTCAGGCCTTCAGCTCGAGCTACTGCGCGGCCACAGCGATGGGGTGCTGTCGGCGGTCTTCTCCCCGGACGGCAAGCGCATCGCCACCGCATCGCGCGACGGGACGGCGCGCATCTGGGATGCCACGACGGGCCGACAGATGGAAGTTTTAAGAGGCCACACCGATGGGGTATCGGCGGTTGCTTTTTCCCCGGACGGACGGCGGCTCGTGACCTCCTCGGGTGACCGGACCGCCCGCATCTGGGACACCGATACCGGCCGTCAGATCGGGGTGCTGCGCGGGCACAGCGACGGGGTGCAATCGGCGACGTTCTCGCCCGACGGCAAACTCATCGCCACGGCATCGCGCGACAAGAGCGTCCGCATCTGGGATGCGGCCAGTGACCGGGAACAGTTGCAACTGCGCGGCCACACGGACGTGGTGAACAGTGTGGCGTTCTCCCCCGATGGTGGGCGCCTGATCAGCGCATCCGTCGATAGGACCGTGCGCATCTGGGATGCTGCGGATGGCAGAGAGATCCGGCTGCTGAGCGGAAGCACGGATCTGGTGATATGTGCCAGGTTCGCGCCGGATGGGCGGCGCGTCCTCACGGCGGGCGTGGACAAGTCGGCGCGTGTCTGGGATCTCGCCACAGGGCAAGTACTGAATGTCTTGAGCGGCCATACCGACGTGTTGATCTCGGCCGCGTTCTCACCCGACGGCCGGCACATCGTCACCGCCTCCTACGACCGGACCGCCCGAATCTGGGATGTCACGCCTGCTCAGCAGTCACTGCGCTTCGACGGACACCACAGCATGGTCATCTCGGGGCTTTTCTCGCCTGATGGGCGCCGCATCGTCACGGCCTCCGCCGACGGGACTGCTCTTGTCTGGGATGCCGCGAGCGGGGAGGTGCTGCAAGCCTTCCGCGGCCACGCCGGCGCCGTGGCCAGCGCCGCGTTCTCGCCCGATGGACGGCGCATCGTCACGGCCTCCCTCGACAATACCGCTCGCCTCTGGGATGTCGCGACCGGCCGGGAGATCCTGCGCCTGAGCGGCCACACGCGCACGGTGAACGCGGCCGCGTTCTCGCCCGATGGACGGCGCATCGTCACCGCCTCCTACGACAAGACCGCCCGCGTCTGGGACGCGCTCACCGGCCGCCAGACACTGCTGCTGAGCGGTCACACCGATCTCGTGGACTCCGCGGCGTTCTCGCCCGATGGGAGGCGAATCGCCACCGGGGGGTACGATGCCACGGCCCGCCTCTGGGATGCTGCGACCGGACACCAGGTCGTAGTGCTGATCGGGCACGCAGATGCGGTGAACTCCGTTGCGTTCTCACCCGATGGCCGGCAGCTCGTGACAGCGTCCGCCGATAAGACCAGCCGCATTTGGGACGTGGCGTCAGCGCGGCAGATCATGCTGCTCAGCGGCCACACGGACATCGTCGAAACCGCCGCATTCTCGCCCGATGGCCGACGCATCGTCACCGCCTCAAACGACGGGACCGTTCGTATCTGGGAGGCCGCAACGGGACGCGAGATGCTGGTGCTGAACGGACATGCGGGTTACGTGGAGTCCGCAGCGTTTGCGCCGGACGGCCGGCGCATCGTGACCGCCTCCTACGACAGGACGGCACGCATTTGGGATGCACGCGTCCCGGATCTCGAGGTGCAGCTCGGATGGGCTCGGGCCGCGCAGGTCGAACCGCTTTCGAACGCCGAAAGGTTTGCGCTCGGGCTGCCTGCCGCGAGCGATGTGCGAAGCTGGCCCGCCGATGGATCGAGATGCGATGAGCTCGCCGGCGCGCCCTACGATCCCGACCGTAGCGCACCCGGAGTCATGCTCGATGGGATGAGCGCCGCGCTCGC
>JASHUC010000345.1 GCA_030040235.1 Gammaproteobacteria bacterium
CCTGCTCGAGCCGGTCGATGACTTCGAGCACCTCGGTCGCCTGGTTCTCAGGTAACTCCGTGGGCATCGTGCAGATGTACTCGTGGGTCGCCGACAGCGGCGCGATGCCGCGCGCCTCGAGCGCTTCCTGAAGTTTTCCAAAGTCGGCGAACGCACCGCGGATCACCAGCTGCGGCTCGCCCTTCTCGCCGGTGCTCTCGCCCATCTCCTCGAGGCCATGGTCGATGAGGTACAGCTCGAGGTCGTCCTGATCGATGCCGGCGGGGTCCAGACGGAACACGCCCATCTTCTTGAAGAGGAATGCGACGCTGCCGGTCGTTGCGAGGTTGCCGCCGTTCTTGGTGATGAGGTTGCGCACGGCCGCGACCGTGCGCGTGGGATTGTCCGTCGCCGTCTCGACGAGGAGGGCCACCCCGTGCGGGGCGTAGCCCTCGTACATCACTTCCTGATAGTTCGCCGCATCACGCCCCGAGGCGCGCTTGATGGCCGCCTCGATCCTGTCCTTCGGCATGTTCACCGCGCGAGCGTTCTGGATGAGGCGGCGCAGCGTGGGGTTGCCGTTAGGATCGGCGCCGCCCGATTTGACGGCCATGGTGATGTCCTTCGCGATGCGGGCGAACTGCTTCGCCATGCGGTTCCACCGCGCGAACATCGTGGCTTTTCGAACTTCGAAGATGCGTCCCATGCGCGAATGGTTGCACGGCGCGTGGGGCGCGCGCTAGGCACGCGCTAGGCGAGCCTCGTCTGGAGCGATCGCAGGCGCCGGCACTGGATCTTCAGGCGCTGCTCGATCTCGCCCAGCCGCTGCTGAAAGCGGGCCTGTTCCCAGTGCTCGAGCATGGCCCGGCGCTTGTCGCCGAGCCACTGCTCCTTGAGGCGTGTCCACTCGCTCACGACCGTCGCAAAGGCCTCGTACTCCTGGGCGATCCGGTTGCGAAGCTGCTCGATGTGGGACGGTACGCGGCTCGCGTCGCGGAATGCCGCGAGCTTTGCCTGGGCGCGCCGAAACTGGGTGGCGAGGCGCGCGCGCTGGATCTGAAAGGCCGGAGTGCGCTTGAGCCGGCGCGTGAGCCCGACCCACTGCAGCGCCGAGATGAGCCACTTGGTCGGGTCCCACTGCCACCAGCGCACCCCGTTGCGATAGTCGTGCGCGAACGCGTGATGAAAGTTGTGGTACCCCTCGCCCTGGGTGAGGACGGCGAGGAGGGGGTTGTCGCGCGCGGTATTCTCGTCGCTGTAGGGGCGGCTTCCCCACAGGTGCGCGAGCGAGTTGATGAAGAACGTGAAGTGATGGCTCAGCACCAGGCGCAGTACCCCCGCCAGGAGGAACGTTCCCCACACATCGCCGACGAGCCAGCCGAGGGCGAGCGGGAAGCCGAGATTCGTCAGCGCGGCGAGCAGCGCGTAATGACGGTGCTGAAAGGCGAGCAGCGGATCGCGCTTCAGGTCGGAGACATTGGTGAAATCCAACCTCCCGCTCGGATAGTCCCTGAGCATCCAGCCGATGTGCGCGAACCAGAATCCGTGGCCGACCGAGTAAGGATCGCGGTCCTCATCGTCCACGTAGAGGTGGTGGCGGCGGTGGCCGCTGCACCAGACGAGCGCACTGTTCTGCAGCGCCATGGTGCCGAAGGTGAGATAGAAGATCTTGAGAAGCGGGTGCGCCTCGTAGGTGCGGTGGGCCCAGAGCCGGTGGTAGCCGCCGGTGATGGAGATCTCATTCGCGACCAGGAAGAACGCGAAGAATGCCCAGCTCGCGGCCGAAAAGCCGTGCGTGAGCCCCTGCCAGGGCACGAGCACGAGCGCAACAGCGAGAGTGAGCGAGAAGATCAGGGCATTGACGATCGTGACGGGCGGCTTGCGCCGCGGGTTCCGGGGCTCGGACATTGGGTGCTCTACCGGGAGGAGTCGCTAAAAGATAGCACGCAACATGGGGTGCCGGAGTGACGCAACTCAAGACCCGCGATCGCGAGCGGTGGACTCACGCGGCGTCGAGTTCCGGGTAATGCCGGAAGATTCCCTGCTGGTTGAACGGCAGCCAGCGTGAAGAGCCGAGGTAGGCGGCGATCCGCGGCCGCGCGCGAACGCCATCGTGAAGTGCAAGGAGCATCGGAATCCGCGCCGCGAGACTCTGCATGGCCTTGGGAAAGGCATAGCGCAGGCCGGCGATCGTCTGAAACATCGAAAGATCGGCGTACGTCAGAGCCCCCCCGCTCAGGTACCGCTCGCCCTCAGGGTTGCGCTCGAGCACCGTCTCGAAGTACCGGAGGTACTTCGGCAGCCGGCTGGCGAGGAAATCGCCCGTGCGGCGCTGCGCCTCGGATTTCTGATCCTCGTAGTAAAGCCCCGGTGCAATCGGGTGGTGCGTGTCGTGGACCTCGACGAGCAGATCCGCGAGCGTGAGCTGCAGCTGCTGTGTCCACAGCTGCCCGGCCTCGTCGTTCGGCGCAAGGCCGTGCCGGGCCCCGAGGTAGCGCAGGATGTTGGCCGTCTGGGCGATGAGGAGCGGGCCTGCCCGCAGAAACGGCGGCGCGAACGGGGGGTGCTTCGTTCCCGGATCCTCCAGCAGCCTCACCATGGCCTGCATGCCGGCTTGCTTGGAGTGGCGCGCCACGTCGACGTATTCGGCGCCGCACTCCTCGAGTGCCAGGCGGATGAATTCTCCGCGGCCCGGAATCGAGGGCCAGTAGTACAGCTCGTAAGCCACGCGTGCGTCCGGCGATCGAGGGATCCGCTGCAGTACGATCTTACCTCGAACGTGACCGCGCTCGAAGCGTTCTCGCGCCCCGGGTATAGTCACGCTCGCCACACTTCCCAGAGCTCCGGAGAAATCACGATGATCACCGTGACCGTGCTGTATCCCAACAAGGAAGGCGCCAGGTTCGATATGAGCTACTACCTCGGGAAGCACATTCCCATGGTCAAGAAGCTGCTCGGACCCGCCCTCAAGGGCGTGGTCGTCGAGGAGGGAATCGGTGGCGGCGCTCCGGGCTCGAAGGCGACCTACGCGGTGGTCTGTCACCTGCGCTTCGAATCGGTCGATGCGTTCCAGGGGGCCTTCGCTGCGCACGCCGAGAAGGTTCAGGCCGATGTGCGCAACTACTCGGGCGTGGAGCCCATCGTGCAGCTGAGCGAGGTGAAGCTCTCCTGAGCACGCGCTCGCGGCGCGCGCTCGGCGGCGCACTCGGCGCACTCGGCGGGGTGCTCGCCGGACTCGCCGCCTTCCCGATCGCCGCCTCGGCCGGGCGTGCCTACGTCTCCAACGAGGGCGACCGGACGGTTTCCGTGCTCGACACGGCGCGTGGGGCCGTCACGGCGACGATCCGCGTCGGCCAGCACCCGCGTGGACTTGCGCTGAGCCGCGACGGCTCGCGGCTGTATGTCGCCGTGAGCGGGGCCTCGAGATGCCCACCCGGTGTCGCGCGGGCGAAGTGCGCGCGCCTGCCGCGCGACTTTTCCGCCGACGGTGTGGCGGTCGTGGACACCCGTACGCTGAAAGTGCTCCGGCTCCTGCCCGCCGGCTCCGATCCGATCGAGCTCGCCCTCGCACGCGGCGAGCGGCAGCTGTTCGTATCGGACCAGCAATCCGCCGCACTCGCGGTCGTGGATCTGCGCGCGGGCACGATCGTTACGCACATCCGGGTCGCCTCCGGCCCGCGCGCCGTCGCGATCTCCCCGAACGGGCAGTGGGTCGCGGTGGCGAGCGAGGTGAGCCCCGCGCTGACGCTCATCGACAGCCACCTGCTCGAGTCGGTGCGCACGACAGCGCTCGGCGAGCGCCCCGTGGACTTCGCCTTCGCCGCGGATGGACGCGAGGCGTACGTCGCCGACGAGCTCGCCGCGGCGGTGTATCGCATCGGGATGCCCGCGGGCCTCGCGGGCGAGGGCAGCCCGGTTCCTGCGGCGCGTGCGCAGGAGCTGCTGCCCTTGCCGAAGGCCGATCGCCCTTCATCCATCGTGCTCGATGCCTTGCGGGGCCGGCTGTATGTCGGCGCGGGCGGCCGGGGTACGGTCGCGGTGATCGCACTCGCAGGACCCAAGCTCGTGCGTGAGGTTCACGTCGGGACACGGCCGCGGGGGATCGCGCTCACGCCGAACGCCCGGCTGCTCTTCATTGCCGATGCGGGATCCAACGCCGTCGCGGTGCTCGATACGACCACCTTGAAAGTGCTCGCGAAAATCCCGGTTGGACGCTCGCCCTGGGAAATCGCGATCGGACCGTAAGGCGGCGCAACGACAGTCCGCGAGCGGCCTGTCATCCGCTTGTCACAGCCGGGCATTAGGGTTGCGCGACGCGAACTGCGCGAGGGCCGCAGAGCCAGCGCATCGCCTCACGCGAGGAGTCCCTATGAGCACCGAGGCCGCATCGCTTCCCGAGTCCGGCATCAGTGCACCGGCGGCCACCGCGCCTCAAGCGGCGCGGCCCCAGCTCGATCGCAAGACCGAGCCCGGCACAGCGATTCTGTTTCTGACCCTGCTCGCGATCGGTGTCGGCTACACCTGCTACAGCCTCGTGTCCGATGTGGGCGCCTCCGGGATGCGATCGAGCGAGTGGCTGCCGTTCATCCTGCTCGGAGTCGCCCTCCTGATCGCCCTTGGCTTCGAGTTCGTGAACGGCTTTCACGATACCGCCAACGCCGTCGCGACGGTCATCTACACCCACTCGCTTCCCCCCCACGTCGCGGTGCTGTGGTCCGGACTGTTCAATTTTCTCGGGGTGCTGTGGTCGAGCGGCGCGGTTGCCTTCGGCATCATCTCCCTGCTCCCGGTCGAGCTCATTCTGCAGGTCGGCTCGAGTGCCGGTTTCGCCATGGTGTTTGCGCTGCTCATCGCGGCGATCATCTGGAACCTCGGCACGTGGTGGCTCGGTCTGCCGGCCTCCTCCTCGCACACGATGATCGGGTCGATCATCGGGGTCGGAGTGGCGAACGCCCTGATGCACGGGCGCGATGGAACGAGCGGCGTCGATTGGTCGCAGGCGACGAAGGTGGGTTACACGCTGCTCGTCTCGCCGATCGTCGGGTTCTTCGTCGCGGCGCTGCTGCTCATCGTGATACGCACGTTCATCAAGAATAAAGCGCTCTATCAGGAGCCGAAGGGCAAGAGCCCGCCGCCCTGGTGGGTGCGCAGCCTCCTCGTCGCCACCTGCACCGGGGTCTCCTTCGCCCACGGATCGAACGATGGCCAGAAGGGCATGGGCCTCATCATGCTCATCCTCGTCGGCACGGTGCCGACCGCCTACGCGCTCAACCGCGCCCTGCCGGCGCACGAGACCGCGCAATTCGCCGCGGTTGCGCAGGCGACGCACGATTCGCTGCTGCAGGCCGCGGGGAACGATCCGGTGAGCGCATCCGCTGCCCGTGCGGCGCTCGCCGATTACGTGCGCACCCGGCAGGCAAAACCCGACACCATCGCCGATCTCGCCTCGCTCGTCGGCGACATCGAGACTCAAGTGAGCGAGCGCGGCGGCTCGCTCGCGAAGATGCCCGCGCTCGCCGTCGCGAACGTGCGCAACGACATGTATCTCACCTCCGAATCGATCCGCTTCCTCGAGAAGGATCCGAAAGTCGCGCTTGCCCCGCAGACGAAGCGCAACCTCACGGCCTTCAAGAAGGAGATCGACGATGCGACCAAGTTCATCCCGCTGTGGGTGAAAGTGGTCGTCGCGATCGCGCTCGGCCTCGGAACCATGGTGGGCTGGAAGCGCATCGTCGTGACCGTGGGCGAGAAGATCGGCAAGGCTCACCTCACCTACGCCCAGGGCGCCTCGGCCGAGGTGGTGGCCATGCTCACGATCGGGGCGGCGGACTCCTTCGGACTTCCCGTCTCGACGACGCACGTGCTCTCCTCCGGAGTCGCCGGCACCATGGCGGCGAGCCACTCGGGGCTGCAGCTCACGACACTGCGCAACATCGCCATGGCCTGGGTGTTCACGCTGCCGGCGGCGATGCTGCTCTCGGGCGGGTTGTACTGGCTCTTCAGGCACCTCTTCTAAGGGCGAGCCCCGCCATGTGACCCGTAGCTCGTCAAGGAGCCAGGCGGACCTGCGCTGTTCGTGGTCCATGCGTGCGCCTTGATATGCTCGCGGGGTGAGCAGCCTCGATGCCTTCCATCCCGCCGTGGCGGCCTGGTTCGCGCGAACCTTCCCGGCGCCGACGCCCGTCCAGGATGAGGCGTGGCCCGCGATCCGCGGCGGCCGGCACGTCCTCATCGCAGCGCCGACCGGCTCGGGAAAGACCTTCGCGGCATTCCTGGCGGTGATCGACCGGCTCGTGCGCCACGGGCTCGAGCGAGGGCTCGAGGATGCGACGCGGGTGCTCTACGTCTCACCGCTCAAGGCGCTCTCGAACGACATCCAGCGCAATCTTGCGGCGCCGCTCGAAGGTATTCGCGAGGAGCTGCGCGCGCTCGGTTTGCCCCCGGTCGAGGTGCGCACGTTCGTGCGCACCGGCGACACCCCGCAGCACGAGCGCGCGAGCATGCGGCGCAAGCCCCCGCACATCGTCGTGACGACGCCGGAGTCGCTCTACATCCTTCTCGGCTCGGAGTCCGGCCGGGGAATGCTTGCAACGACCGAGACGGTCATCGTCGATGAGATCCACGCCGTCGCCGGCAACAAGCGTGGCGCGCATCTGGCGCTCTCGCTCGAGCGGCTCCAGGGGCTCTCGGGCGCGACGCTCACCCGGATCGGGCTTTCGGCGACGCAGCGTCCCATCGAGGAAGTCGAGCGATTCCTCGTCGGGGCAGGTGAGAACGCCCGGCCGTGCACGGTCATCGATGCCGGACACGC
>JASHUC010000346.1 GCA_030040235.1 Gammaproteobacteria bacterium
ACCGAACGGATTCGCATGCTCGATAAGAACACGCTCGAGGATCGGATCACCGTCGAGGATCCCCTCGCATTGAGTCATCCATGGAAGCTCACGCGCCAGTACCACCGAGTCCCCAACATGAACCGCCTGTATGACGAGGTTTGTGAGGAAAACGACCGCAACCCGGTGGTGAACGGCAAATTTACGCTGGCGCCACCCAAACAGTAGCTTGGGTGCAGGCACCTGCACGCTCCGCAGCACTGACGGCCGGAAGATTACGCAACGGGAGAGTACACGTGCATGCGCTCATTCGGACCCCGCGTCGGCGGGTGTTGTAGACAGAAGCGGTACGGCGGCCTGCTGGCGTCAGCTTCAAGTGAACGGCGCCCAAAGCAGTTGCATGTAACGGCGCCTGCCGAGTATCATAGTTACATGTAACTGCAGCGAGATTGTCGTATGGGTTCTGACCGTGTCCGCGCCGGGGTGCGCAACGCTGTTGCCAAGCGAGTGCACAAGCACCGCAACGCCCTACGAGCTGCCGGTCTTCGCCCCATCCAAATTTGGGTACCCGACGTACGGTCGAAGAGCTTCGCAATTCAGGCCCGTAAGCAGTCGCTGGCGATCTCCAGGAGCGCCCAAGAGCGGGACGACCTGGCCTTCATCGAGTCCATCGCGGATTGGACCGCGAAGTGAAGCGCGGCGAGATTTGGAGCGTGTCCGGCGGTCCGGACTATACCGGTAAGCCACGTCCAGTCGCGATCCTGCAGGACGACAGGTTCGAGGGTCTGCAGTCGGTCACCTTTTGCCCCTTCACAACCAATCCGACGCCTGCTCCATTGTTCAGGCTTACCGTCAAGCCCAGCGCACACAATGGGCTCAAGGAGGAGAGCCGTCTGATGGTCGACAAGATCACCACCGTTACCAAAACGAAGCTTGGAGGTCGGATCGGGCAGCTCGAGGACAAGGACGTCTTGCGTTTGAACCGCGCAGTTATGGTGTTCTTGGGTCTTGCCGGGCCCGGCCCGGGAGGCTGATTCCGAGGCAACGCGCTGCGCCGGCGTCGGCTGCTCGCAACCTTCAGCGGTCGTCGATCCCGGTCGACTCGAAGTAGGTCCACTTCCAACCGCCATCGGGCGTGGCGAATGGAGAGCAAAACACAGAGAATGCGCATCGAAAGGCTCCGCCCAGAGAGCGCAGCGATCACAGTTTCAATCAGCCGGGGGTGGCGGCAGCCCGGCCGGCGGTGTCAGATCGAATCGCTGTCGGCCCGTAGCATCGACCGAACGGTCGTTCCGCACGCAGTTCTGCAGCTCCTGGAACTGATGCCCACGGTCACGATGAAACAGCATCGTCGTCACGCGGGAGGTCGTGAGGACCTCAGGTGCGGTAACCCGTGTCTCGATCTGCAGCACATCCGGTTGCTCGAGGGTAATGCGCTCGACGACGCGGACATTCCTGCCCACTGGCACACCCGGGACGACCTCCATCGTGTGATCGATCCCGGCGGTCTCGATCACCAGCGTCTTGCCCTCCCAGTGCCCAATCGAGGTTCCGGCGCTCGACTCCTCGAGATCGGTGGGCAGCGGTCCCGCACCCAGGGGGATGCGTCGGATCAGGCCGTACTCGTTCGTGATCGTCACCCGTCCGGGGGTGGACAGGATCTCGAAAGCACCGACGACGCCGTCGTTGTCGGAGTAGCCGGCGCTCAGTCCACCGTCGAAACGCGGGCGGGCGCAGTCCCGCTCCTTGGGGTTGTAGCCCAGATCCACCGGGTCAGCCCCTGCATAGAACTTTCGCAGAAACTGCCGCGCCTTCACCAGGTATTCCGGCTTCAGCGGTACCGGCGGCCCGAATAACGGATTCCTCGCGTGCGCGTTGAAATCCACCGGAACCATCCACCACCCACTCAGGTCGGGCAGCGCTTTCAGCGAGTCGTAGCTCATGCCCGGCAGCGATGTCGCGCCGCCTCTGCCGCTACAACCGGCTGCGCCTGTGATGGCTGCGATCAGCAGTGTCGTGAGCGCAGGACCCCAACGAATCGAACCGCTCAACACCGTAGCGCTTCGGCTGACGACTGAACCCATGCGAACGTCCTACCGTGTACGTCACGGTGCGGCTTGCTTGTCGTGCGACCCCTTGGCGAGCTCCGCCCTGACACCTGGAGCATCCGGGTCCCCTCTCAGTACGCTGCCATCCTCGTGGACGACCTTGATCAGATAGCCCCCGGTGCGACCGTCCTTCAACGGATAGTATTGAACGGCAACCCGCTGTCCGGCCTTGAGCACATCTTTCGACCACCCGAAGCGCACCAGCCTGTTGATCGAGGCGGTCTCGAAAGCGTACAGATCGTAGCCCGAGCGGTCTGCCTTCTTCACGTAGAGCCAGACGTAGGCATGCGGATTCGTCCACTCGAGCCGTGCCACGGCGCCGCGCGCCACGGCAGTCTTTGAACGGTCGAACATGACGTAGGAGTGATGCGCGGAGGCGGTTGCGAACAGGAGCAAGGTCGCGATCCCAATCACTATGTGGAATAGGATCTTCATGATCGTTCGCGCCGCCTCTTCTGCGACTTCGCCCGATGTGACCCATCTCGAGAGCGCATGGTTTTTTCCCCCGTCCGATACAGACGGAAATGAGGCGGATATCCAGCCAAACCCGAAGCGCGCGCGATGCACGGGATTCAGCAGGACGCTTCGATCGCGGCTCGGTCGAGTTCCGGTAGACGCCGAGGCTGCCCGGCAGTCGACCTCTTCGAGCGGTCGACTCTTTCGACTCTTAACATCTTATAGAGGTGGACATCCTATGAGATGTCACATATGATCTGTGCGTGCGGGTCGTGCTGGATACATCCGTGCTCGTCGCGGGACTGAGGAGCCGCCTCGGGGCGAGTAATCGGGTCTTGGTTGCCGTCGCCGGACAACGCTGCACCCCGCTTGTGACCACGGCGCTATTTCTTGAGTACGAGGCGGTGCTGCTCCGACCCGAGCATCAGCTCGCGACCGGCCTGAATCCATCGGATATAGAAGGATTCCTCGCGGCTCTAGCGAGCACTTCTGAGTCCGTCGAGGTCAGCTTCCTGTGGCGGCCGCAGCTCCGAGACCCAGCCGACGAGCTCGCGCTCGAAGCCGCCGTGAACGGGCGCGCTGATGCGATCGTCACCCATAACGTCACTGACTTCCGCTTAGGCGCGGAACGATTCGGGATTGCAACTCTGACCCCTGCCCAGCTCCTGAAGGAGTTACGAGAGTGAGCAAGAGTACCTATCCACTGAAACTTCCAAATTCCGTCAAGCACGCGGCGGCAGAGCTCGCGAAGGCCGACGGTGTATCGCTCAATCAATTCATCGCCGCGGCGGTCGCGGAAAAGGTCGGGACGTTGCAGACGGCTCGAGTGTTTCTGCAGGAGAGAGCGGGTACAGCCAGACCTAAGGATCTGCTCAAGTACCTGCAGCGCGCCCCCAAGGTCACTCCGCCCGACAACGATCGGACTTAGGTCTCTGACAACTCCGACGGTAGACCTGCTGCCGCATCAATACCCGGGGGCCCAAGAATGCGATCGAGGATGCGAGGTCCAGGCTTGCTGCGTGTAAGAATGCCCCGTGCTCAACAGTCGTGACGGGCAGAAAGGTCAATAAAATCCCACGTTGTCGATCTCGAGCCATGCGTTTTCTCCACCTTTTCGGTGAGCCTTGATTTCGATTTCGGTCACGTTATTCCCCGACCAAACGTTCGACGGAAATTCCACAAGGCCTTTGACGTGCTGCAGCTGAGAGAACGGCACCCGGATGGTCTGCCACCTGTCGTCGCCCCTCACACTCGTTTCCCAAGGACCGGCGAGGGTATTGAGAGTGACCTGATAGGAGCCGGCTCCCCGGATATCCAATTTGACGCCCGTATATTCCCGGACATCGGCCGGGGCGATGGAGCCGCGAGTCAAGGGGATGACGATGGCGGCTTGGGCATCGGATTTGATCGCCATCTTTGCCTCCATGCTGAGCGCATGACCACCACTCTCGCGCGGTATGATATCGATGACCTCGGTCGAACGATCGATGCCCCGGTCAGGGTCCGTCACGACCAGGGTGTCGAGGTTGCTGCGCATGTCGGGACGCTCGAAATCGTCGACCAAGGCGCCGACCTGCACCGCCGGCGGCGGCGTAACGGGGTTGAGCGGGGGAGCGCCTGGGCCAAATGCCAAAGCGCCATCAATGAAAACGCGATCGGTGGCCTCGACGTCCTTGATGTTCTCCCAAGGCTTGCCTTTGAGGAGCACCAGATCGGCTCGCTTGCCTTTCTCGATCGTGCCGCGATCGGCAAACTCGCCCACGGCTTTCGCGCTGTTGGCGGTTGCCGCAATCAGCGCGGCGGACGGGGGCAGCCCCGCCTGCACCAACAATTCCATCTCGCGCAGGGTGGACCTGCCATGCGGTGTCGCCGGCATCCCGGAGTCGGTGCCCAGTACAATCGGGACACCCGCATCGTAAAGTCTCCTGGTATTGAGCTGCGCGAAATTCCATTCGCGCATGATCTGGATGTAGCGGGGGTCGGCGGGATTCAGCACTGGGCCTCCCGGCTT
>JASHUC010000031.1 GCA_030040235.1 Gammaproteobacteria bacterium
CCGGAGACCGGCATCTCGCTCGGGGAGATCTCGCGCCTGCTCACCGCCCGATTCGGCCATGACATCCACATCGGCGGCGATCTCGTCCAGACCGAGTCCGGAGGGCTCGCCCTGACGGTGCGAGGCAGCAACGTGGTGCCCAAGACCTTCAGCGGGGGTACCGGCGACCTCGATACGCTCGTCACCCATGCGGCCCAATATCTTTACAGTCAGTTCCAGCCCGCGCTCTGGGCCATTTACCTGCAGGAAACGGCACGTTGTCCGGAGTCCGTGGAATTCGCCCGTTCGGTATACAACGGCGTGGACGGCAACGCGCGCGCTTCGCTCCTCACGACGTGGGCCCTCTGTTTGAGCCTCGCAGGCTCGCCGCAGGAGGGCCAGCAACTGCTGCGGGCGGCCATCCGGATTCAGCCGGACGATTGGGATGCGTACCTTCAACTCACATCTTCCGTAGCGGACCAGCCCGACTTTGAGGGCGCGTGGCGCGAAGGACAGGCTCTGACCAGGGCTGCCGGCGGCAACCCGGGTAAGGCACCCGCATCGGCCTTCATCGTGCTGGATAATCTGATCCGCGATTCGCAGGCGGCGATCGATGGGATGGTCTCCGAAGTGAAGATCAACGCAGGCTCTGGAGCATCGAGTCCGCTTAACCTGGTCCTGCAAATCGCAGGAGCGCAGGCCCTGGAGCACGACCCGGCGGCGGCACGGCTGACGTTGCAGACCGCCGGAGTCGACGATCACAGCTCGCCTCTCCAGCTCGCGTATTTGCATCTCACTCGGGGCGTGCTGGCGGAGGACGCCGGAGACCTCGCACGTGCCGCATCGGAGCTGGAGGCCACCGAGGCATCCGCAGGGATTACGGACCGCGCGTTTTTTGACGAGGTGGGGGCTTGCCAGCTCGCCGTCGCGGCGGATGCAACCGGTCATCCCGACGAGGCCGATGCCGTGATCGCGATCGGCACCCGCATCCCCGACTGCCAGAGCTTCCGCGGCGACATTCTCGACCACCGCGGCCACTGGGCGGGCGCGCAGCAGGCGTACGCTGCGGCCGTCGCGCTCGCCCCGGACCTCCCGGCCGGGTACTACTCGTGGGGCGTGGCGCTCGCCCATCACGGTGATCTCGAAGGCGCCATCGCAAAGCTGCGAGCTGCGAACCAGCGTGGCCCACACTGGGCCGATCCTCTCAAAGCGTGGGGCGATGTGCTCGCGAAGCAGGGCCACTGGAGCGATGCGCTCGCCAAGTACGATGAGGCGCTGAAGTACGCGCCCAACTGGGCGGCGCTGAAGCAAGCGCGCGACGCGGCAGCGAGCCGGCGAGGCTGAGGCATTCGCCATGGCGGACGATGTGCTTGGTGGCGTTCTCGGAGGTGAGGAGGAGAAATCCGAATCGGCGGCTCCCGAGGCGGCAGCCGGCGCCGAAGCGTTCGCGGCAGCTATCGCCGCCATCGCGTCGCGCCAGGATCCGGGCGTTGCGCGCGAGACGGTTACGTTCCTGAAGAAGCAGACGCATCTGCTCGATCTTCAGGCCCAGCACCTCGAGGATGAGCATACGTCCCGCTTGACCCATCTGCGGCTGACGGTCGGCGCCGCAAAGCGCAAGCGCTACGCCGACCACATGCGCAACGGTCTCTATACCTGCATCGCGTTGCTCGTCCTCGGTGTGCTTCTCGCCGCCGTCCGCATGGCCGTCGAAGCGCTGACGGATCACAGCCTCGTCGTCCAGGATTTCACCGTGCCTGCCGATTTCACGGCGCGCGGAATCAGTAGCGAGGCGCTCGCCGAGGATCTGGTCGCACGCGTCTCGGCCATACGCGCGTACGTGAATCGCGAGTCCCTCACGACGCCAAACGAGATTCGCAGGGGTGAGGCCGGTAGCCTGAAGGTGCAGATCCCGGAGACCGGCGTATCGGTGGGTGAGTTGGAGAGCTTCCTGCATCGCTGGCTCGGTCATCAGACGGTCGTGAATGGGGAACTACGCGACGAGGCGGCCGGACAAGTGTCCATCGTGTTGCACATCGCGGGTGTCGACCCGATCGTGGTGGCAGGCCCCAGTGCGCATCTGGACGCCTTGATGCAGACCACCGCAGAAAGGGCGTACGCAGTCTTCGACCCGGGCAACCACATCATCTATCTCTGTTACATGGGCCGCGATGCCGAGTGCTACGACGCAGCCGTCCGGTATGCCCATAGTCCGGGCATGGCGGCCCTCCCTGCGCCGGCGCGTGCCCGCGCCTATGCGCTGCTGGCCCTAGCCGATCCGGACAGGCGCCGAGCGCTCTCGAGCGCCATGATCGCGATCGATATCGACCCGCATGTCGCTGTCGCGTGGGTGAATGCCTGGCAGGCCAGCGCGGACCTGGGCCATGACGAGGCTGCCCTGGATTTTGCTCGCAAGATGCTGGGCACGAAGAGGGGAGACCAGCTGCCAGAGCAGCAAGGCGCCTATCCCACGTTGATCGCCCAGGCGCACACAGCCATTGATGGCGATACGGGGGACTTCGCCGCGCTTCAGAGAGACGTCGATGCCTTGGCTCGAAGATCGCCTCTCAACGATCGCTATGCCGAGAGCGCTATCATCGCGGCGGACTTGCACGAGGTTGCCCGAAGCCAGCAGCAGCTCGTGCGTGCGCAGGCCGCGGGACCGTCGGACTTCACTGTGCTGCAAGCACAGTGGTCCGTCAGCTCCGGCGTGGGAGACTGGCCTCAGGCTCTCATGACTGCAAACGCCATGGTCGCGAATACGGAGACGCAGGCGCAGAAGACAGCAGTTGCCGGCTCCGAGGGGGCCGCCCGGCAGGAGCTGGCGCTCGAGACTCAGTATCGCCCGCTACTCATCTACGCCGACTTCTCTGCGGCGCTCGCCGGCGTCTCCGTGAGGGCGGAGACTCAGTATCGGGCGTTGCTCGCCTATGCCGAGGCGATGACCGGCAATACCGCGTCCGCCACCGCGCTCATCTCTCAAACGCCGACCGACTGCTATCTCTGCGTCCGTATGCGTGCGCGGATCGCCGCAGCCGCAGGGAATGCTGCGATCGCCGATCGCTGGTTCGCCGAGGCGGTTCGTCAGGGTCCCGACCTTCCGATGGCCTACTACGAGTGGGGGCAGGCGCTGCTCGCCCGCGGCGATTTCGCGGACGCCGCGCGGGAATTGTCGCTTGCACACGAGAAAGGCCCGCTCTTCGCCGACCCGCTCAAGGCCTGGGGCGATGTGCTCGCGAAGCAGGGCCGTAGGAGCGATGCACTCGCCAAGTACGACGAAGCTCTGAAGTACGCCCCCAACTGGGCGGCGCTCAAGCAGGCGCGAGAGACGGCAGCGGCCAAGTCGAGGACCTGACCACGGCCGGTCAGCAAAAAGTTGGGGCGACCGCCTTGGCGTCGTAAAACGCGATATCTGCCGCGGCAAATGGGTAGTGTCTTGGCCCGTACTCCCGCAAGATAACCACGATCTCGGCGGATGCCCACCGCCGTGAGGATCGAACGCAGCTGGCAAATTCTATCCTCCCGAGTCATATCTTCCTCGCCTTGCCGCACGTCTC
Source organism: Gammaproteobacteria bacterium (assembly GCA_030040235.1). The sequence goes on from JASHUC010000031.1 coordinate 3,537, forward strand.
AGCGCCGGCCACAGTGCCGGGGGGTAAGATGTTCCATTTCGCGCGGAGGTCCGGGGACGAAGCCGGCGACGAGGTAGGGATTCGCCCGGCAGGTATCACGTTCGACATGGCCGATATCTTCATCTCCTATGCCAGGGCAGACAAACCAAGGGTGGCGCCGCTCGTGGCGGCGCTCGAAGGTAAGGGATGGAGTGTCTGGTGGGATCCCGAGATCGCTCCCGGCCAGGAATTCGACGACCTCATCGCTGAGCAGATCGAAGAGGCGAGGGCAGTGGTCGTTGTCTGGACACCGGCCTCGGTCGCCTCCCGCTGGGTGCGAGGCGAGGCGCGGTTCGCAGCCGATCGCGGCACCCTGATACCGGTGCGCTTCGATCAGGCCCGCTTGCCACTCGATTTCCGGGCGATCCACACGACGGAGCTGGATGACTGGAAGGAAGACACGCAGAGCAGCGGCTTTCAAGACCTCCTGCGTGCGCTCCGGACGGTCTTGCGGCCCGCAGTCTCGAGCGGTGCGTTACATTCGGCACCCGGTCTTCAGAGCGCCCGCCGGGATCTTTCGATCTGTGTTCTGCCGTTCGCCAACATGAGCGGCGATCCGGAGCAGGAGTATTTCTCCGACGGCATCTCCGAGGACATCATCACGGACCTTTCGAAGGTCTCGGCGCTGCTGGTCATTGCGCGCAATACCGCGTTCACGTTCAAGGGCAAGGCTGCCGACGTGAAGGCCGTCGCGCGCCAGCTCGGCGTGAGCCACGTGCTGGAAGGGAGCGTGCGCAAGTCAGGAACCCGCGTGCGCATCACCGCCCAGCTCATCGACGGCCATTCCGGAGGTCACGTATGGGCCGAGCGCTACGACCGTGACCTCGCCGACATCTTTGCCCTTCAGGACGAGATCTCGCAGGCCATCGTTTCAGCGCTCAAACTACATTTGTTTCCGGAGGAGAAGCGGGCGATCGAGGACCGTGGCACAGCGAGCGTCGAAGCCTATGACAAGTACCTCCGGGCGCAGGCGATCGTCAACCAGGGGGTCATTGCCGATTCCGATCGCGCCGAGGGCTTTTTTCGCCAAGCGCTGACGCTTGACCCCGGCTTTGCCAGAGCACGTGCTGCCCTTTCCAGCGTGTATTTGTGGCGGCGAAGCTTCGCGCCGGAGCGCGCCGAACGAACACTCGAAGTGATGGATTCCATGGTCCAAGAAGCGCTCGCACTCGCGCCGGACCACTGGGGCACCCATCTGGTGAAGGGGCTGTTGCTGATGTGGCGCCGCGACTGGTTGAGCGCCGATAGCGCTTTCGCGAAGATGCAGGTGCTAGCGCCGCCCTCGGATTCTCTCGCTCCGTATTATTCGGGTTACTTTTTCGCCGGTGTCGGCCGTCTCGCAGACGCCGCCGCAGCGTTTTCACGAAGCCGAGCAGCCGATCCGCTGTCGCTTCTCGTGTCGCAGTCGCTGCAGCAGATCCTTTACGCCTTGGATCGCCCCGGCGAAGCGCAAGCTGAGTACGAGCGCACGCTCGGTCTCGCTGGCAATCGCGAGCCTTCGGAACATGCGGCTCTGATGTGCATCTGGGACATGGGCGATCTCGGGCGCACCCGTGTGCAATTTCACAGGTATCTGGAGAACGCGGCCCTCCCGATGCCGGTCTTGCATCAGGTGTTGGAACTCCTCGATCAGCCGGCGGCCGCGCTCGAGCGGATCCGAGAGGCATGTGACGATAGCGCGTATCACGATGCGTCGCGCATGATGATTTTGTCGTGGTACGCCGCGCGCTTCGGCGATGCACCGCTCGCCATCGCGGCAATGCGCCGCAGCTATGTCGAGCTGAACGGGGTCTACCTGGCGATGTGGTTTCCCTTTTTGCGCGAGGCGCGCAAGCTCCCCGCCTTCAAGACGCTGCTTCGTGATCTCGGCATCGCCGATTATTGGCGCGTGAGCGGTAAATGGGGCGACTTCGCCCGGCCGCTGGGCGGTGACGACTTCGAGGTCATCCGATAGACCAGATGCGGCGCGCGAGCGCCACTACGATACGGTCCAATCCAGCGCATCATGCGCCTCTTTGGGACGACTGCTCTTGGCCGCCCCGAACGCGAGCTCGCCCAGCGTGATCGAGGAGACGCCGACCTGGCCGATCGACTTCCCCCGAAGCTTCTTGAGCGCGACCGGATGCTTCTTGATGATGGCGATGCAGGTGTGTGTATCGAGCATCCACTTCACAGCAGCGAATCCCGCCGCTCGACTTCACGCGGCTGATGGCGGGCGCTCATGAAATCGGCCGGAAACTTATCGAGGCTCTGAATCAGCGTGTCCCAGGATTTGGCTTTGGGCAGCAGCACCACGGCGCTGCCGACGCGCTTGATCAATACCTCATCGCCCGCAAATCGGAACTCCTTCGGTAGCCGCACGGCTTGGCTATCGCCATTCTTGAACAGCTTGGCGCTCTTCATCGATCTCTCCGCACGTGCATATATATTA
>JASHUC010000347.1 GCA_030040235.1 Gammaproteobacteria bacterium
GTTATGGCTAAAGCGTATTGGATTTCCGTATACCGTTCTGTACGCGACGAAAAGGCGCTCGAGGCGTATGCGAAGCTCGCGGGGCCGGCCCTCTTGGCGGCAGGCGGCCGTTTCTTAGCCCGTGGCCTACCGGCGCGCTTCTATGAAAGTGGCGTCAATCAGCGCACTGTCCTCATCGAGTTCGAGAGCGTCGCGAAAGCGGTCGCGGCGCACGACAGTCCCGGGTATCAGCAAGCTCTGCGGGCGCTCGGAAACGGCGTCGACCGCGACATGCGCATCATCGAAGGCGCCGAGTGATGCCGGACGAAGTCTCCAAAGCCGGTAGTCCGTATCCGTACGCGACGTACCTTGATATCAAGTTTCCGGCTCTCGCGGTCGTTGACGTCCCCCGGCTCATCAGCGAGTGTAGGGAGAAGTGGTACAACCAGACGCTTTGCAAGGTCAATGATTCAGTCGTTCGTCTCGGCGTGATGCAAGGCGAGTATCACTGGCACCGGCATGACAACGATGATGAATTCTTCTTCGTGCTCGAGGGGCATTTCATCATTGATCTCGAAGAGCGGTCCGTCGGGCTGGGCCCCAGGGAGGGCTTCGTGGTCCCGAAGGGGGTGCGCCATCGGACGAGGGCTCCAGATCGCGCGGTTGTCCTCATGCTCGAGACGGCGGCCATAGTTCCGACCGGAGACGCCTGACGTTGCGTCGCGACGTTTATCGTTGGGCGCCATGGCGTTGTCGGCGTCTTTGGCCGTTCAGCATGTCGACACGTCTAATGGGGATCTAGGGGACGCCATGCAACTGCGGGACGTCGCGATCTACGGTGTACATGCAGCCTTCTGGGGAGCTTTCGGCATCACTCAGCGATTCGTTGGCGTCGGGCGCGCCGTCAAAGAGCCGGCGGTGGCCGTGGCCGTGACGCATACGGCCCCGTATTCGCGACTCGTCCTGGGCGTCCACTTCGTGGCCTTTGGCGTCATGTACGCTGGCATAGGGGGTGCGGTGTTTGCGGGCAGCGTGCCGGCTTGGTTCCCAGGTCAACGGCTTGCCGGCACGGCGGTCATGGCCCTTGGCGCTTGGCTCATGTGCTGGTCGCTCGTGTACTTCCGCTCCTGGAGATTTCGGGCCCAGCTGGATGCCGGCCACGAACTCGCCACTGGCGGGCCCTACGCCTTGGTGCGGCATCCGATCTATGCGGGCATGAACCTCCTGGCTCTCGGCACCGCCGTGTGGGTCCCGACGCTACTGACCTGGGTTGCCGTCGCGCTGATGTTCATTGGGAGCGATCTGCGGTGTCGGACGGAGGAGCGCATGCTCGCACAAGCATTCGGTGAGCAATATCGCGCGTATTGCGCACGAACGCGGCGATTCGTCCCTGGTCTGTACTGAGCTGCACCGACGAGCTTGCGTTTACGCCCGGGACGGTGTGCGATGCAGAGATCGCGGATTGGACGGCACGACGGTAGTGCATGGCTGGCGAGGCCCGTTGAGGTGGGCTGCCTGACTTTCCTTCATGCGGACTCCCCATGCGCATCCTGAGCCACGCGGCCCTGGTCGCCGTGATCATGATCGGCTGCGTCGGGTGTGATCAGGTGTCGAAGGCCTTTGTGCGGGCATATGTTCCGGTGGGTCAGGTCTACACGTACCTGGGTGGTATCGTTCGTATCCAGCATGCCGAAAACCCGGGAGCGTTTCTCAGCCTCGGTGAGTCCTTGTCGCGCGGGATCCGTGATTTCGCCTTTGAGATCGGTGTCGGAGCGGTGGTCCTGGGACTGATGCTGTGGGCCGTTTTCGGGCGCCGATTGAGTGTCGCGCACCGATTGTGCCTCGCTGCAATCGCAGCCGGCGGTACCGGAAATCTCGTGGATCGGGTCCTTCATGGCGGCTCGGTGACGGACTTCCTGTACCTCGGCGTGGGACCCGTACACACCGGCATATTCAACATCGCAGATCTGATTCTCTTTCTCGCCCTGATCGCTCTGCTGTTCGAGCGGTCGCTGGTATCGGCTCTCTCGAATCAGAGCACGTGAAGGTCATCGCCACAGCCCTTCTCATCCTCACCGCAGTCTCCGCCGGTGCAGGCGATGCGCCTCACTGGGCCGAATACTTCAAGGTGTTTGCCGATGTGAGGAACGAGACCGTGCAGTCGATCATCGAGCAAGCCGATGCTGCGCTCGCAGGCGTTGGCTTTCACCGCGATTCGACCGGTACCGGGTATCCCGGCAACGCGTTACCAGGAATTTTTGCTTCCTACAGCGCGAATGGCTCGGCCAAAGCGCAGATCCTGCAGGCATCCAGCCCCGAATGCCTCGTCTTCTCGGCCACCAACTACGATCGAGCGAGCATGGGCCTCGTCGATCGAGCCGGCGCCGCGGTCGAGGCGCGATTCCGTGCAGCGTTTGGACCGAACGTGAAGTTCTATTCGGATGCGAAATGTTCGATCCCGCTCTGAGAGGCGCGCTCTGAGCCGCGGGTGCCGGACGCTCAAGGCAAGCTGAGCGCGATGAGCTCCCCCGGTACGTCCTTCGCGCCGACGGCGACGACGATGTACTGACGGCCGTCGATCGCGTAGGTCATCGGCACGCCGGATTGATTGGCTGGAAGCGTGAGCTCGTGAACGATGGCGCCGGTCGCCTTGTCGTAGGCAAAGAATTTGTCCCCGCCGCCGCCGGCGCGATACAAGCCGCTGCCCTCGCCGGCGAACAGCAGGGTCTTCGTCACGAGCATACCCACCTGATCGAACGAGCCGGTGCGTGGCAGGACGATGCCGGCGAGTGCCGGATTGTGGCGTGCCCAATCCGGCGTGTCGGTGTTCGGAATCATCCAAACGTGCGCACCCGTGTTGAGGTTGATGGCCGTGATGCGGCCCCACGGCGGCTTGATGAGCGGCAGCCCGTCAGGACCGCCGAGTGAGCGGTGCGGAAAGCCCTCGCCGTAGGCGCCGATGTAGCGCAGCTTCGAGATCTTCGGATCTTCCCTGAGGCCGACCGGACACACCGACGAAATGGAGCTGACGTACAGAATGCCGGTTTCCGGATCGACCGCGGCACCCTGCCAGTTGGCGCCGCCCGAAAGACACGGACGCAGGAGCGTCCCCAGGTGTGATCCCTCGACGACCGAGGGAGGGACGTAGGGCGGACCGAAGCGATAGTGGCTCACGATCTCGAGCGCTTGCTGCTTCATCTCCGGTGTGAAGTTGATCAGATCCTCGCGCCGGAGGCCCTGCGGCTCGAAGGGCGCGGGCTTGGTCGGAAAGGGCTGGGTTCGCGCGGTCTGCTCGCCCGGTACGTCGGTCTGCGGTACGCGCCGCTCCTTGATGGGCCAGACCGGCTTGCCGGTCACCCGATTGAAGACGAAGACCAGGCCCATCTTGGTCACCTGAACGACCACGGGGATCCTCTTCTTCGCAACCGTGATGTCGGCGAGCACCGGGGGTGCAGGTAGATCGTAGTCCCACAGATCGTGATGGATGATCTGGTAGTACCAGATGCGCTTCCCGGTCTTCGCATCGAGGCATACGAGCGAGTCGGCGAACAGGTTGTCGCCCTTGCGCTCGGCGCCGTAGAAATCCGAGTTGGGCGGCGCCACCGGCACGTAGATGAGCCCCCGTGCCACATCGGCGGAAAACGGCGTCCACGAGCCGGCATTTCCGCTGTAGCGCCAGCTGTCGTTGCGCCACGTACGCGTGCCGAATTCACCCGCCTGGGGAATGGTGTGGAAGGTCCACAGCAGTGCGCCCGTGCGGGCGTCGTAGCCACGAATCCATCCCGGCACCGCTGCTTTCGAAGCCGGAGCGGCACTCGCCGCGAACGCGGCGCCCACCACGACGACATCGCCGATGACCAGGGGCGGTGAGCTCGAGCCCGGCGGAGCCCGCGGCAGCTCGCTCACCCGCGGCAGCCCCGATTCGAGGTCGACGGCGCCCTGCGTGCCGAACGTCGGGACCGGCCGGCCCGTGCGCGCATCGAGCGCGACGAGCCTGAAGCCCGGGGTGATCGTGAATATGCGGGTCGGCTCTCCCGCTATGGAGCTGCGCCAGAGCGCAACGCCGCGGCCGGAATTCCTTCGCGGCGCGTGTGCGCCGCGTGAGCCCTCATCCGGCCGGTACAGCCAGAGCGTCTCGCCGGTCGTGCCATCGATCGCGACCACGTCCCGGCGCACACCCGCGCTCACGTAGAGCACGCCGTCCGCCATGAGAGGCGTGACGCGAAAATAGAACTCCGGCGCCGGTCCGAAGTTGTCGGACTTCCAGCGCCACGCGATGCGCAGCTTCGCGACGTTGTCGCGATTGATCTGATCGAGCGGGGAGTAGCTGCTGCTGGCAAGGTCCCCGCGGTTGTGCAACCACTCCGTCAAGCTGTGCTGCGCGAGCTGTGCCCCCGCGCCCGTCTCGCCGGTCGGCCAGCCGTTCGCGCGGCGGATGTGGGCGATCGCTGCGGCGTAGTCGGACGGGCTCAAGGAGTTCGGATTCGTGGGCGGCATGGTTGCGCGAATGAACTGCGCGAGCGCCTCCGGTGGAAGGGGGCCCCAACGCCGCTGGAACGCGCTGCCGATCAACGGGGGGCCGGTTTCCCCGCCCCGCAGCTCCGCACCGTGGCACCCCGCGCAGGTGCGCAGGTACGCATCGTCCAGGTCGTCGGCATGGGCCTGGCCCGGGACCCGGACGAGCAGGGCAAGCGCGGCGCAAGCAATCGCGGGGGCTTTCCGGGGGACTCGGGGCATCGCACTGCGATCATACACTGTGAAATCGATCACGAACTGCTCCGGCGGGCGGTTCGATCCGCTGGCGGATCCGGCCTCGCGCCGTCCCGGCCTGCCGGGCGCTGTGACACCGGTCGTCGGCCCGCACGAGCGGGCCGGGCGACAATATCCGGATGGGAGCGCACGGGCAGACGACGGTCATTCGACGCGTCCTCGAGCGACGAGCCGAAAAGGCCCGTCCGGGCGCGGAAGGCACCACGGCGACGATCGCCGTGATGGTGCGGGTTCTGCCTCCGCCGAAGGCGCTCCTCTTCTTCACCGACCCCGTGCTTCGGGAACAGATGGAAGGGCATGTCACGCCCGATGTGCTCGAGGTGCAGTCGATCGCGGATGAGCATGAGGCGCTGCGGCAGTTCACTGCGGAGTTTCGTCCCGTCGTGCTCACCGACAGCCTGGAGCTCATCCGAAAGCTGCGGGCGCGAGCCAGCCGTGCGCCATTCGTCGTCTGCGTGACCGAGCTCGACGATTCTGCCGAGCGCGAGGCGGCGCTCCTCGCAGGAGCGGACGAGTGCGTGGGGCGAAGGGCGAGCGAGCGTGAGCTGGATGCGCGCATCGGGGCTGCGCGCCGGATCGCCGATCTCGAGACGGTGCTGCGTGTGACGATGGAGGAGAATCGCAAGCTCTCCGCGGTCGATGATCTCACGGGCACGGCGAGCCGGCGATTCTTCGGCAAGCACTTTCCGCGCGAGGTCGAGCGGGCTGCCCGGTACGGGCGCGCGCTGTCGCTCATCCTTTGCGATATCGATCACTTCAAGCACATCAACGATACGCTCGGCCATCCGGCCGGTGATCAGATCCTCAGGCAGTTCGGTCAGCGCCTGCAGCAGGTTCTGCGGCGTGGCGTGGATTGGGTTGCCCGAATCGGCGGCGAGGAGTTCGCGATCGTGCTGCCGGAATCGGCCTACGAGGCTGCAATGGATGTGAACCGCAAGCTCCGCGCCGCGGTGGCGCAGAACGCCTTCAAGCTCGGCACCAAGACCATTCAGGTGACTGCGAGCTTCGGGTTGTGCGGTGTGGATCGTGTTCCGGTCGGTGAGCGGCGGCTCGCCGAGCGCATCCTCAAGATCGCCGATCAGGCGCTATACCGCAGCAAGAAGGAAGGTCGCAACCGCGTGACTGCGACGCTGCTCGGGGCGCGCACCAGCGACCCGGAGGGCTCCTCGCAGCGTGCGGCTGCGAGCGATACGCCCCGTCCGCACGAGGCGGCGAGCACCGAGGATGCAGCGCTGCGCGATCCGACCCGGGTCTTTCGCCTGAATCGCTCCTGAGCGCCCCGCACCGATCCGCTTCATAATACAGCGGGCCAACTCGCCGGAGGACCTCATGAAGAACGTCATTGCGGCCATCAGCGCCGCCGTGCTGAGCTGCCTGTCGAGCACTGCGCTCGCCAGCTATGCGGACGATCGTGCCGAGATCGAGAACCTCTCCAACCGCTACATGATCGCTGTCGATTCCGGAGACATCGAAACCGTGATGGCCACGTGGGCGGACGACGGCGTGCTCGAGTGGGCAGGGGGGACCGAGCGGGGCAAGGCAGCGATCCGCAAGGCGATGTCGAACTTCGGCGGCGCGCGCGTCAAGCTCCCTGCAGGGGCCACCACTCGCCAGCGCACGATACACATGATCATCAATCACGTGATCGACGTTCATGGCGACACCGCCAAAACGTACGCCTATTGGTTCAACATCACGAACAACACCCCGCAGAAGGACTCGCAGCTGATGTATTTCGGGCACTACGAGGACGAGCTCGTGAAGCGCAACGGCCACTGGCTCTTCAAGCTGCGCAAGGTCTACAACGAGGCACTGCCCAACCGGGCGCTCTTCTATCCGGGTCTCGGCGAGAAGGACCCTCGGGAGAAGCCCGCTACCCCTTAAATCACCGCGGTGATCCAATCCGCCAGCGCGGCTACGAGCTCGGCGATGACCGCGCGGTCGTTGCGTCCCGAACGGGCACGCACGTGAAAGGAGTGGTCGGCGTCGGCGATCACTTTGAGGGTGGCGCGCGCGCCGAGCCGTTGCGTCAGAGGTTCGAGCAGCTGCAGCTCGGCGAGCTCGTCGCGGTTTCCCTGTAGAAAGAGCATCGGAATCGCGACCTCGAAGAGGTGCTGGGCGCGCTCCTCGGAGGGGCGCTGAGCGGGGTGGAGTGGAAATCCGAGGAAAGCGAGCCCGCGTACGCCGGCAAGGGCGGCGCGGGCCTGTGCCTGCGAGCTCATGCGGCCGCCGAATGATCGACCACCGGCGATGAGGGGCAGGCCGCGGGAAACGCGTGCCGCCTCGGCGGCCGCTGCGCGAACGGTCGCATGACACAGCGCGGGTGGATCGGGGCGGCGCGAGCCTGCCTCGAGGTAGGGAAACTGGAAACGCAGGCTCGCGATTCCGGCTGCGCTCAATCCTGAGGCGATGGCCTCCATGAACGGGTGGGTCATGCCGGCGCCGGCCCCGTGGGCGAATACGAAGCAGGCGCGCGCTGCAGGGGGCAGCATGACAAGCCCCGAGACGCGATGCGCATCGTCGACGGCGATGCTCGTGGGTTGAGCGGGCGCACTCGGCTCGGCAGGCGCGCTGGGCTCGCCAATCGATTTGGTCATATTTCGATCCTACTCCAGAGGCAGGCTGAGGAATTCCGTGACCGCGTTCCGCTTAGGACGGTCATCCGAGGCAGCCACGGCGCGTTGCCTTGGGTAGTCTCGAATCGCTTGAACAGGCGCGGATGATTCACATGCGGTGCGCTCTCACGCTGGTCGGCGGCATCCTGCTCGGCACATTGGCAGCCGGCCCCCCCGCCCACGCGGATGCGCTCTCCGCCGTGCAGCTCCTGCGGGAAGGTGGCTGCGGAGGCGTGGTGCCGGCCGCCCGGCCACTGCGTCGCAATGCTCAGCTCGACTGGGCCGCGGCGCAGTGGGCCGGGGGGCGCCCGCTGCTCTCGGCGGCCGAGCGCAGCGGCTACCACGCGAAATCGACCGCCGGGTGGCACGTGACCGGTCCTGATTCCTCGCTCGTTCAGCTGCTGCGGCGCTCGGACTGCGGAAAGATTGCGAACCGGAATCTGCGCGACATCGGCCTCTATCGGCGCGGGCAGGACACCTGGCTCGTGCTCGCCTCGAGCTACGCAGTGCCGGTGACGTTGGAGCCACGGCCGTCCGTGACGCTGGAGCCGCCTCCGGCGGTGACCCCTCGAACGCCCTCGGAAGCGCCCTTTCTGGCGGCACGAGCGCTCGAGCTCGTCAACGCGGTGCGTGCGCAGGGGACGCGCTGCGGAACGCGATACTTCGGACCTGCCCCGCCCCTGACGCTTTCTGCGACGCTCGCGAGCGTGGCCCTCGGGCATGCGGCGGACATGGCCGAGCATGACTATTTCGAGCACGTCGATCTCGCGGGTCAGTCTCCCGCCGATCGGGTGCGCGCGGTCGGCTACCGCGAGAAGCTCGTAGGCGAGAATATTGCCTATGGGCCCGAATCGATCGACGAGGCGGTGAGGGGCTGGCTCGGCAGTCCCGGGCATTGCGAGAACATCATGGACCCGAGGTTTGCCGAGATGGGCATTGCCGCTGCCTCAGGCGAAGTGGGACGGCGTGGCCTGTACTGGGATCAACTCCTCGCCGAGCCTCGCCCTTGAAGGCCGCGCAGGATCGCAGCGCCGCCTCGTGACCTTGCGGTCGAGGCGAGGCCTCAGCCAACATTGACGTGAGCGAGCTCGAGTCGTCGAGTCCGAGAGTCAATGTCGGGAGCATCCGCCGCCGTGAGACTCGTGTCCCGCAGCACC
>JASHUC010000348.1 GCA_030040235.1 Gammaproteobacteria bacterium
GCTCGCGAAGAAGTAGGACTGCCGGTGCTCCTGCCGGCCGCTAGGTGCCGCGGGCCGCGGTGAATGCATCGCGTGTCAGATTCTCGGCGCCCGTTGCCTGCACGGCGAGATCATCCTCGATGCGAATGCCGCCGAACTCCTTCAGCTGCTCGACACGCGGCCAGTTGATCCTCGAGCCGCGCGCATCGGCACGCGCCTGTGCGAGCAGTTGGTCGATGAAATAGATTCCGGGCTCCATCGTCACGACGAAACCCGCCTCCAGTACCCGTGTGAGGCGCAGGTACGGATGACCCTCGGGCCGGGGGATCTCCGTCCCTTCGGGCGATCCGAGGAGCCCGCCCGCATCGTGCACCTGCAGCCCGAGCAAGTGTCCGATGCCGTGCGGGAGGAACACGCTCGAGACGCCGGTCTCGACCGCCTCCTCGGGATCGCAGCTCGTGATCTGCGCGTCGTGGAGAAACTCGGCGACGAGACGATGCGCCGAGAGATGTACATCGCGCCAGTCGATGCCCGCGTGCACACTCGCGCAGAGTGCCTGCTGCATCTCGTCGAAGCGCTCGATGAGTGCGGCGAACTCCGCATCCGCGTGCGAGTACGTGCGCGTCACATCGCTCGCGTAGCCGTAGGCCTCGGCACCCGCATCGATCAGCATCGATCGCAGCGCCCCGGGCGGCTTGCGCGCGAGCATCTGATAGTGCAGCACGGCGGCGCTCTCGTTGATGGCGATGATCGGGTTGTAGGGCAGCTCTTCCTCGCGCTGCGCGCACGCGCGAAGAAACGCGAGCTCGATCTCGAACTCGGATGCGCCGGCCCTGAAGGCCTCGGCCGCGGCGAGGTGACCGCGCACGGCGATGTGGTTCGCCTTGCGCATGCAGGCGAGCTCGTAGGGGGTCTTCACGGCCCGCTCGTAATCGAGCCGCGCGAGGAGGGCGGGGGGATTGGACGCTGCGAGGCCCCAGGTCTCGAGCTCCGGGAACCCCTCCCCGATGTAGGCAGTCGTTGCGAGGCCGGCCGGCAACGCGGCGCGCGCCGCCGCACGGTCCGCCACCGGTTTGAGATCGACGTGGCCCGTCCAGAACGACTGCGGCACGTCCGCCGGCTTGTACCAGTAGTCGCTCGGCCGGTGAAACAGCAGCAGCGGCGCGCGTGCCGGCTCGTAGTACAGGAAGCAGTCGCTCACCGCACCGAGCGGAACCCAGGCCTTGAACCACGCGTGGGCTTTGAAGGGATAGGTCTGATCGTCGCGAAAGATCGGCGCGAGCGGCCCGGAGTAGATGAGCACCGAGGAGTATCCGCAGGCCTCGAGGGCGCCATCGAAGCGTCTGCGCAGGATCGCCAGGTGTGCGGCGTGGAGCTGCTCGAGCTCGAGCGCTGGGTCGTTCATCGCAGGGCGCCTCGTGGGTGCAACCGAGGCGGATTGTAGACATTCCTCGAGCGCGCAAGGCGGCCGCTCCGAGGGGTATTGTGCAACGCAGCAAAATGAATGAGCAGCGCACCCCGACCCGCGCTCGGGGCACCGGGCGACAGTGGTGCACGCAATGCGCGTGCCTGCCGAGGCAGGTCGCGCTCGCATTCGCACTCATCGCAGCGCCATGGGTGGGCGACAGTTACAGTTGCGTCATGCGGGTTTTAAAAGGGCCGCCGAGCCTATAGAATTTGGCACCGCGATAGGAATCGCCAGACAAACTAGTTTGTTTGACCTAAGGTCTCTCACCCTCGCTCTTCTTTCGGGGAACCGCTCCATGAATACCAAACTCGTTCTCACCGCCTTCATCGCGGCGCTCATGATTGCCGCCTGCTCGAAGCAGGAGGCCACGAGCCCCGCACCGTCGGCGGAATCCACGCCACCGGCCTCGGCTTCGGCGTCGGAGTCATCTTCGGCACCAGCTGCCACAAGCGAAAGCAGCTCCTCCGGTCCGGCTGCCGGCGCTCCCGCCGGTGGGGAAAGCTCCTCTTCTTCGTCGGCTGGCGGCACGAATCCACCGCAGCAGTAAGCCCGAGGCGCTGCCTCGAGCCTTTGACGACTCGAAGCACATGGCCCGGACCGGCGCGCAAGCGTCCCGTCCGGGCCTTTTGCTTCCTGGGACATCGGGGGTCCTGTCGTGACGGTCAGCGTGCGTGATGCCCGCGCTTCCGAGGCGGATCGCCTCTGGATCGAGCACGTCTACCGCGATTACCTCGACGATCTCGCCCCGCTCAACACCGGGATTTTCCCCATTCTGGGGGAAGTGGGGCATCGTGAGCCGGATCAGATCGCCCGCTGGTTCGGAGATCCGAACGCTTTCCCGCTCGTGATCGCCAAGTCCTCCGAGCCGGTCGGCTTTGCGATGGTGGTACGCGGTGCGGCGGGCTCTGCGACGCGCTCGGGTTACCGGATGGCGGAGTTTTTCGTCTCACGGCCGAATCGCGGGCTCGGAATCGGCCGCGGCGCCGTGCAGCTTATCCTCGATCGATTCGCCGGACGGTGGGAGATCGTCGAGTACATGCGTAACCCCGACGCCGTGAAGTTCTGGCGCCGCGTGGTCTCGGGCTACACCAAGGGCCGCTACCAGGAACGAGTGGTGAACGGCGAGGTTCACCAGGTCTTCGAGTCGGGGCTCCCCGCGCGCTAGAGCGGAGCCGCCAGCGCGCTCAGGATCCGGCCCTCGCCCGGCGCTCGTCCACGCGAGCGAGGAGCGGCTTCAAGTATTGCCCGGTGAAGGACTGCCCGGTCTGCGCCACCTGCTCGGGGGTGCCGCTGGCGATGAGCTCACCGCCCCCCGCCCCGCCCTCGGGTCCGAGATCGATCACCCAGTCCGCGGTCTTGATGACATCGAGCTGATGCTCGATCACCACGACGGTGTTGCCCTCGTCGCGCAGGCGATGCAGCACGGTGAGGAGCTGGGCGATGTCATGGAAGTGCAGTCCGGTCGTCGGCTCATCGAGGATGTAGAGCGTACGGCCGGTCGAGCGCTTGGCGAGCTCCCGCGAGAGCTTGACGCGCTGGGCCTCCCCGCCCGAGAGCGTCGTCGCGTTTTGCCCGAGCTTGAGGTAGGAAAGCCCCACATCGGCGAGCGTCTGAAGCTTGCCCGCGACCGCAGGCACGCTCTGGAAGAACCGCTGTGCATCCTCGACCGTCATCTCCAGCACTTCGTGGATGTTGCGGCCGCGGTAGCGGACCTCGAGCGTCTCACGGTTGTAGCGCTGCCCCTGGCACACGTCGCACGGCACGTAGATGTCCGGCAGGAAGTGCATCTCGACCTTGATCACTCCATCGCCCTGACAGGCCTCACAGCGGCCGCCTTTCACGTTGAAGCTGAAACGGCCGGCGTCGTAACCGCGCGCGCGGCTCTCGGGCACGGCGGCGAACAGCTCGCGCACCGGCCCGAGCACTCCGGTGTAGGTGGCGGGATTCGAGCGCGGCGTGCGCCCGATCGGACTCTGATCGATGTCGATCACCCGATCGATGTGCTCGAGTCCCTCGATCCGCTCGCACGGTGCACCGCTCGGCGGGGTGCCCTGGACGTAAGGGGCGGCGCGCCCGAAGAGCGTGTCGATGACGAGCGTCGACTTGCCCGAGCCCGAGACGCCCGTGACGCAGGTGAGAAGCCCCACGGGAATCTCGACCGTGAGGTCCTTCAAGTTGTTGCCGCGCGCACCGACGATCCGCAACGTGCGCTCCGGATCGCGTGGCGTGCGGCGCCCGGGCAGCGGAATCGATCGCCGTCCGCTCAGGTACTGCCCGGTGAGCGAGCCCGGGCTCGCCATGAGGTCGCGCGGGGTGCCGGCCGCGACCACCGCTCCGCCGTGGATGCCCGCGCCGGGGCCGAGGTCGACGACGAAATCCGCGGCGAGAATCGCCTCCTCATCGTGCTCCACCACGATCACGGAGTTGCCGAGATCGCGCAGCGCCGCGAGCGTTGCGAGCAGGCGGCGGTTGTCTCTCTGGTGCAGCCCGATCGAGGGCTCATCGAGGATGTACATGACCCCCGTCAATCCCGAGCCGATCTGGCTCGCGAGGCGGATGCGTTGCGCCTCGCCTCCGGAGAGCGTCTCGGTGCTGCGATCGAGCGTCAGGTAATCGAGTCCCACGTCGGCGAGGAACTTGAGCCGGTCGATCACGTCCTTGACGATCTTGGCCGCCACCGTCCCGCGCGCGCCGGGGAGCGCGAGCGTGCGGAAAAAACCGAGCGCGGCACTCACATCGAGCGCTGCGATCTGCGGCAGGGTTCGATCCGCGATGAACACCGAGCGCGCGGCGCGGCCGAGGCGCGCTCCGCCGCATTCCGGGCAGGCTCGCACGCCGAGATACTTCGCGAGCTCCTCGCGCACGTTCGCCGATTCGCTCTCGCGGTAGCGCCGCTCGAGATTCGGCAGGATGCCCTCGAAAGTCTGCCGCCGCCGCACCGTGCGGCCGTCCTCCCGGTAGCGCACCTCGATTTCCTCGGGGCTTCCTTGCAGGACGATCCGCTGCACGCGCGCGGGGAGCTCCGTCCACGGCCTCTCGATGTCGAACTCGAACCGCCGTCCGAGCGCCTCCAGGAGCTGAAAGAAATAGACGTTGCGCCGGTCCCAGCCGCGGATGGCGCCGTCCGCGAGCGACCGGTCCGCGTGCTCGACGACGCGCTCGGGATCGAAGAACTGCTGGAAGCCGAGACCGTCGCAGGCCGGGCACGCGCCACTCGGGTTGTTGAAAGAGAAGAGCCGCGGCTCGAGCGGCGGAACGCTGTAGCCGCAGACCGGGCAGGCATGGCGGCTCGAGAACACGAGCTCGTCGCGCTGGGGTTCATCGAGGAATGCGAGGCGCGCGATTCCGTCCGCAAGTCGCAACGCCGTCTCGAACGACTCCGCGAGACGCGTCGCGACATCGGCCTTCACCCGCACCCGGTCGACGACCGCCTCGATCGAGTGCTTGCGCTTGGGATCGACAGCGGGGCGGGCGTCGAGCTCGTGGATGCGCCCGTCGATGCGCACGCGCACGAACCCCTGCGCGGTGAGCTCGGTGAAGACCTCGCCATGCTCGCCCTTGCGCTCGCTCACGAGCGGAGCCAGCAGCGCGACCGCCGTCCCCTCGGCAAGCCGCATCACCTGATCGACCATCTGGCTCACCGTCTGCGCGGTGAGATCGATCCGGTGGTCCGG
>JASHUC010000349.1 GCA_030040235.1 Gammaproteobacteria bacterium
TCGTCATGACCTGAGCCAGAGGGTTCTTCGCGATATGCCCCGTCGAGATCACGTCCCTCGATGACCACACAGTCTCCGGGCGGCACTGTAAGACAAAGATCTCGTTGCGCTTCCAATCGATAGCCCACTCGATGTCCTGGGGGCGACCGAAATGCCGCTCGATTCTGCGTCCGATGTCCGCGAGCGCCTGCAGTTCCTTATCGCTCAAGGAGGCGGAGTTGTGCAGGTCTTCGGCGACCGGCACGGTCTGGATGCCACCACTCGGTCCCGGCACGTGCTGAACCGCCTTGTCGGAGATCCTACGAAATGAAATATTTCGGGTGACCTTGTTGACGACCCATTGGTCCGGGGTGACCTCACCGCCCGCCACCGCCGAACCCAGGCCCCATGCTGATTCAATGACGATGACGGAGCGATCGCCCGTCGTGGGGCTGCGTGTGAACATCACGCCTGCCGTCCGCGCGTCCACCATGCGCTGCACGACCACAGCCATCGCAACACCTGCTTCCGCAAATCCATGCCTGCGCCGGTAATCGATGGCCTCTGGAGAGTAGAGGCTCGCCCAGCAGCTGCGCAGCTTCGCAACCAGCTCGTGGCTCTGCACCCACAGGTAGGTATCCTGAAGCCCTGCAAAGCTCGTCCCCACCGTGTCCTCCGCATTCGCGGACGAGCGTACGGCAACGGCAGTGTCCGTCCGCGCTTCGCACAGCTCTACGTGCGCTGCGCAGATCTCACCCAGCACATCTTGCGGGGGTGGTGTCCCGTCGAATCGGTTCCGGACGGCCTGCGAAAAGGCCCGCAGGGTCTCCGCGTCCTCGGTTTCGAGTCGCGAGACCTGGGGGCGCACGGGCTCCCCTCTCTCCACCGTGCTCAGGAAGCGCTCGAACGCTCGCGTCTTCACGACGAATCCGGGCGGGACGCTGAATCCCGCGCGTAGGAGTTCACCGAGCCCCGCCCCCTTCCCGCCGACGTGAGACCGGTCCTCACGGCCGATGTCCTCTAACCAACTGACGTACTCGCTCATCGCGCTACCGACGTTAAACCGCGCGCGGCTCGCCCGCACTCACGGTACCGGGCTCATGCGCAACTCGACCATCCTCGTTGGGCTCACCGGCGAGTCCGTGTCCGATGATCTCCATCGCCGAGGTGAATGCGGCAAGAATCGACGTGATCAGTCCGAGGTAACCCCCCACCAAGATGAATCCATGAATGCCAGTCCAGGCTCCAATGGCGAGCGCCAGGAGCGTCAGCCAGAGCCCGAGCAGAAACAGCATCCGCTGCAGCTCCGCCTTCAAAGCACCTACCCAGACCCACGCAAAGAAAAGCGTCCACACGAACCAATACCATCCACTGTAGCTACCCGGCTCCCCGGCCTGGGTCTGTGCGCCGCCGAGTCCATACACATACGAGGTCCAGAGCAATCCGGCCCCGCCGAAGAAGATGATCGAGTCAAGCGCGCGCCCGTGCACGAAGGCGAGAATCCCCATGATTACGAGCAGCATGGCCAACGCGGACATGGTTGCGAGTCCGTGCGCATAGATCTTGTCGAACCATCCGGCTGTCGGCATGGAGACCATCCAGCCCGCCAAAGCGAGACACATGAAACCGATCGTGCCGGTCGAAACGGATTTGTTGATCATGAGCGCTGTCTCCCCTCAAGTACCTGCTCATCGACGTGATGAGTGTCGTTAATGCGAATGACCCTCGCTCCGTGCGACAGAATGTCCACTTCGCTCACCGCCGCCGGGCTCTGTGCCAGGCGCCAGTAAGCGGAGATTGGTTGCTCGAGAAGTTGAAGAAGCATCGCGCGGATACCACTGTCGTGACCCACGGCGACAACGGTCTCGCCGGAATGGCGCTCGAGGACCATGCGAATCACATCCGATACGCGTGCGATGAGGTCCTGGAGTGACTCGCCTTGCGGGAAACGCACGAGGTGGGGTGCGGTCAGCCAGCGCTCGAGTAACACGGGCCATCCTTGGCGCACCTCCGCGTGTGTGCGCCATTGCCAGGCGCCGTAGTCGAGATCGTTGAGCTCATTGAGCTCTGTAACGTCGCATCCGCAGGCGGCGGCGATCTCCTGCGCCGTCTGAACGCAGCGCTGCAAGGGACTCGTGTAAATCAGTTGTGGATGCCAGCGAGAGGCGACGTACGCCCCTGTCGCGCGGGCCTGTCGCTGCCCTTCCGTAGTCAGCGAAACGTCTGTTCGGCCTCGGAACCGCTCCGGGCTGATGCCCTCGACATGTCCATGACGGACGAGAATGAGAAGGCTCATGGGGTAGAGACTCCGACGGGTGTTGGTGAGGACGCCGTGACGGCGACTACCTGCGCAATCGCGCAATGATATTGATCCGCCCGGCCGGAGTGGCCCTAGGTGCGGGGCGACGGATCCGCTATCGTTTAGCTGTGAGCACCACATACCCGTCGCACGACGGGTACAGTCCCGCCGTGCGTGCAAAAAAACACGCATGGCAGGAGTCATCAGCTTTGCGAGCGGTCTGGGGGGACTCCATCCCGATGCGAGGAGGTTACGGCACCTGTTTGGGGCCGTCAACTCATCGCACGCGGCGTGGCAAGCCGACTGCGCTGTACCCGCCGACGAAAGCGATCGCGCGTCGTGCCGCCCGAATTTCCTCATCGCTCGCTAGGGCGCGGCGTAGCCCGTCGTGCTTCAGAACGTAACGCTCCATGTCCTCTGCTAATCGCTCTGCGGCTGCGCTGTGCCGCTGCGCAAGTCGCCGTGTCGCCGGTCCATCCCCCTGCTGCAATGCGAACGCACGAAGGTGCGGAAGGCACAATGAGGGTGCGTCCGAGTCGGAATCCGAACAGCTGTCCTGCTGCTGCGCGAGCTCGCTCATCACACGTCGTTCTGTCTCGGTTTCCAACCGACAGAGTACGCACTCGGCCGGCACATCGAGGAGCTCTCGCTCGCGCGCCCCGGGCTGCGCAGCTGCCACGGTGCGCAGCATCGCTGCCAGCCTCTTAGTGAGCGGCGCGAGCGCCACACAGACGCCCCGGTCCGATGCCAGAGAGCCATAGAGCCACAGGTGAGGTCCACAGAGACCTCCGGACAAGGTGAAGCGTTCCCGCTCGCGGGCATCCGATACCAGGGCGTATTGATACTGCCGCAGGAAATCGAACAACCTGCCCGCAACCTCGGCACATATCGAACATTTTTCCATCCTGACGGAGGACTCATGTTCACAGACGGTTCGCGGCGCTTCGCCGGATTGGTGCGCCGGCGCGACGATCCGCGACGATCCGGAGTCCCGATCCATGAGGGCCGCAACGCGACGACGCAGCTCCACGGCAACGTCACTTTCCAGCGCCTCCAGCAATCGCATCACCCGATCGTGGATTACGCGCAGAAACTCCGTGTTCTTGTCCTCGATTAAAAAGCGCGTCACTTCCCCTTCGAAGTCATCGACTCCGCTTGCCGCGCTCGCTTGCCGGTCCCCTGCGATTCTCGCAACCAGTCCTTCACGCGCGGATAGAGAGAACAGCCGCGGCAGATTCTTACCACACATTTCACCTAACCGAGCCCGCACGTAATCGTCCACCTCGCGCCGCGTATCGGGTGTGGTCAGATCGCGTTTGTTGAGCACGAGGAAAAGCTTCCGGTTCTCGCGCACAACGGCGCCTGCCACGCGCATCTCATCCTCGGTCAGCGGGCCATCGTACGCAGACACCAAGATGACCGCATCTGCTTCGGGAAGAAACCTCTCAGTCGTGCGAGTATTCTCCTCGGTCGCGGAACCGAGCCCCGGAGTGTCGACGAAGCAGAAGCCGCGTCGCAGAATTTCCACCGGAAGCGCGATGCTCGCGGCGCGGATCCGGCGCTCGTTTCCGGGATTCCCACGCTCTGTGATGTAATCGGCCAGTGCCTCCATGGGCACTTCGAATCCGATCGCCGCGCCCGCGAATTCGACCTGAACACGCTCGCGACTGCCGTAGACCACGCGCGTGATGACCGAGGTGAGCGGAAGAGTACCCGTGGGAAGGCGATCGATGCCCATTACGGCGTTCATCAGCGTGGTCTTCCCGCGACTGAAATGCCCGACCACAACCAGGTTGAAGCGATCTTCAGCGAGTCGAGCGGAGAGCTCCGCAACAGCGCGCTGGAGATCCTCGCGCCCGTGCTTGGTGACCTCGCCAATCGCACGGAGAATCTCCGCGAGATCAAACTTCGCCGACTCGTACTCCCGAAGATCCACTTGTGAACCTCTCACCGACAAGCAGACACAGCCGGATAGTGGTACGCCTCGCCTCTAGCGCGGTCAATGGCGACTTCTCCATGGCGAGGTCGTTCGTGGGTTCAAGATTGACGAACGGAGCTGATTGAATTACGCTTTTTCCGTCGTTGGGGATGGAGTCCCCCCGAAAAATTGCAGCTCGCTGATGACTCCTACCGTGTGTGCTGTTGCTCACGCGGTGGGTTTTTCCGCCGCGTGGCATCGCACGACGTGGAAAACTGAGGAGTCATCACATGAGCGATCCCACACTTCCGAGGAGACAGGCCCAACCCTCGGCGGTGCTTCCACCGCCCCCTCCAGCTTCCCCGCTACCCGCACATCGGCTGAATGCAGGAAGCTCATCCACCGAAGTGACGTCGCTGCGAACCACAGCGGACGTTCCGTACCTCAAGCTTAGCGATGCTGCGGTGCGTGCGATGACCGATTTCACCCGCGATCCTGCCTTTAGCGTCGCGGAGGACGAGCGCATCGATGCTGCGCTTGATGAGATGTTTCGTCACGGAGTGCGCGCGCTGTTCACGCTGCGGGATGGCCAGGTCACCGGGCTCATTACCTCATACGACATTCAAGGCGAGCGCCCGCAGCAACTCTTGGCGCGTTCCACCGATCTGCGCCGCGAAGATATCCGTGTGCTGGACGTTCTGACTCCGTGGTCGGAGCTCGGCCTAATCACCTTCGATGCAGTGCAGAGCGCGCGCGTGAGCGATGTTATGGAACGCTTCGATATCACAGCGTGTACGCATTTGGTAGTAATCCAGGGCTCTCAAGGTTCGGTCGAGGTGCGCGGACTTCTGTCCCGTACACGCCTCCGGCGCCAGTTGGAACGGCCCCTTTGATCGCGTTGCCCCCGTCTCGGGTTGATGCAAGCGGGATACCCCCGTTGAGTTCGGTGGATCACATCCGCATCGAGCTCGAGCGCTCCGTGCGCGAGCTGGCCAGGCTGCCCGGTGTTGATGCTGGCACCTTGAAATGGCTCGAGGACAAGCTCTCCCGGCAGACGTTCAACCTCGTCGTTGCCGGTCAGTTCAAGAGAGGCAAGAGCAGCATCATCAATGCACTGCTCGGCGAGGCACTGCTTCCGGCAGGTGTCGTGCCACTCACCTCGGTCGTCACCTCGATTCGTTCGGGCAGCGTTGCGAGCGCACACGTGGAGTTTCGTACCCTTGAGAAGCGACTGATCGAGCTGTCGCAGATTGCCGATTACGTCACGGAGCGTGGCAATCCCGGTAATGTCAAAGGCGTCGAACGTGTCGTGATCGATCACCCCTCACCGTGGCTCGCGCATGGAGTGCATCTGGTCGATACGCCAGGGATCGGCTCGGTCTATGAGCACAACACCGATGAAACCCGCAGGTATTTGCCGCAGTCCGATGTGCTGCTGTTCGTTGCGTCGGTGGATCAGCCCGTAAGTCGCGCGGAACTCGACTTCCTGATCGGCGTGCGCCAGTACGCGGCCAAAATCTTCTGCCTGCTCAACAAGGTCGATTACTTGCAGCCCCATGAGCTGCGCGAATCGGTCGCTTTCTCGACGCAGACCGTGCGCGAGGCGCTCGGGGCTTCGGTCCCGGTCTTCCCCGTGTCGGCCCGACTCGCGCTCGAGGGCCGGCTCAACGACCCGAAGCTTCTCGCGCGAAGCGGCTTCGTCGAGTTTGAAGAGGCGTTACGGCGCTTCATGGCCAACGAAAAGACGACTGCATGGCTTACCTCCATCGCCCAAAGTCTCCTTCGGATCCTCAGGCAGGCTCGATTCACGGTGGACTTGGAAGCGAAGGTTCTCACCGAGCCCCTGGAGGGGATCGAGGCCAATCTTGCGCTCTTCAGGGGAGAGAAGGACAAGGCTGAGCGCGAACGCCGCGACTTTCAGCTGCTATTGCAGGCCGACGCGAGAGCACTTCTCAAGGAGCATATCGAGCCGAAGCTCGAGGAATTCAAACGCGCACAGCTAGCGAGAACGGCCTCCGCGGTCGAGCGCTGGTTTACCGAGCTCGAGGATCTGCCCGTCCGAAAGCTCAAGGCCGCCCTCGAGGAACGGTTGATCGCTGAGGTGCGCACCGCCTACGACGGCTGGCTCGCCGATCAAGAAGCCGAGGCAGGGCACGCTTTTCAAGCCCTGTGCTCCCGATTCTGGACGCATATGCAGCAGAGCCTCGACGAGCTGATGCGGCGCTCGAGTGAGCTGTTTGCGGTGAACTTCGACCGTTCGGGCGCCGATGCCCCGTGGACGACCGAATCGGGGTTCTACTACAAGTTCTGGTACGAGCCGACCAGCCTCAGGATCTTGTCGTCCTCGGCCGTTCTAGCACTTCCGAGAGCGCTCGCGGGACGGCTGATCCTTAGGCAAACGAAGGCTACGGCGCTCGACCTGATTGAGGTTCAAGCAGGCCGAATTCGGCACGACCTGCAGGAGCGTCTCGAAAAGAGCGTCCGCGATGCCCAAAGGCAAATCGTGAACCAGATCGAGGCGACGGCTGTCGAGATCGAGCGCGCGATAGAGCGCGCCCTCAGTACCCGTGCCCGCAGTCTCGGGGACGCCGCCGTCCGCAGCGATGAGCTCGCTCGTGCCCGCGAGGTGATCGATTCGCTCGAAGCGCACCTCGCGCGGATGCTCGATCACACCGCCTCGCACGCCAGCGCCGAGGCTTAGCCTCGGGCGCTTCGTGAACCGCGATCGTCAACCGCGTGAACTCCGTGCTGTGCTCGCCGGTGCGCGGCTCGACCTAAGTCGCTCAGCCCTCAGATTCGTTCTTCTGTTCGGCGTGCTCAGCTTCTTCGCTGACGCGACGTATGAGGGGTCGCGAAGCATCCTCGGTCCTTACCTTGGCTCTCTTAAGGCGAGTGCAGCGGCGATCGGGTTTATCACGGGAATTGGCGAGCTCGCGGGCTATGGGCTGCGGCTCGTTTCCGGGCGCTGGGCCGATCGGACCCAGAGGTACTGGCCCATCACGATCTTCGGATACCTCGTGCAGATGGCAGCGGTTCCGGCGCTTGCACTCACGGACAACTGGCTGAGCGCCGCCGCGCTCATTGTCCTCGAGCGAGCCGGCAAGGCGATCCGCAATCCCTCGCGCGATGTGATGCTCTCCCACGCCGGCAAGCAACTCGGCGGTTACGGCTGGGCATTTGGAATCCACGAGTCTCTCGATCAGTTTGGAGCGCTGACGGGCCCACTGATCGTGGCGCTGGTTCTTGCGCACCGAGGCGAATACCACAGGGCGTTCGCGGTCCTGGTGATACCCGCGCTCGTGAACGTCGGTCTCGTTCTGCTCGCACGAAGACTCTACCCCCGACCGCAAGACCTCGAACCGGCTGGTCCACCGCACCTGCGGCACCCAGGTCTACCGCGTATCTATTGGGTCTATCTCGCAGGCGCTTCACTCGTGGCTGCGGGCTTTGCCGACTATCCGTTGATCGCGTACCACTGGAGCAGCGAGCGCGTGCTGCCGCCGGACTGGATTCCCCTTTTCTATTCGGTCGCGATGGCCGTGAGCGGCATCGGGTCGCTGGCTCTCGGCCGGCTATTCGACCGCTACGGCTTCAGGGTCCTCACCGTCCTGACGGTGGCGGTCGCGGGGTTCGCTCCGCTTGTCTTTTGGGGCGGATCTTGGGCTGCCCTGATCGGTGCGGCACTGTGGGGCCTTGGGATGGGCGTTCACGAGTCCATCATCCCAGCTGCGATCGTACCCCTGGTCGGCTCCGACCGCCGGGCCTCCGCATTCGGACTCTTCACCGCGGGATATGGAATCTTCTGGTGCTTGGGCAGCGGGCTCATCGGCATTCTCTACGACCTCTCGCTGCGATACGCCATTTTTTTCTGCGTGGTGGCGCAGCTCGCGGCGGTGCCCGTCTTTTCCTGGGTGGGCCGTCGGCACCCGGTGGGGCAAATCGCGGCCGGCTAGGGTAACGTTCTCGCCTGCTACACAGGTTGCTGCGATCGGGTCGTACCGCGCCGGTCCTCGGGCTTTGCACTCGCAGACCACCCGCTGAGCAACTCCAGATCATGCCGGGCCGCATCCGCCGTGGCGGCCGCGAGGGAGGATTCCGATCCGAATCTTTCCGTGCTCTCACGCGCGGCCACGGCCGCCTCGAAACGCTCCTCGAGCTCACGAACATATCGGGTACCCCAATGACACAGGGTCTCCCCGTACACCGCGAGCTGCGCTCCGAGCGCGGTCACCATCGTGCGACGAATTCTTCGGCCTGCAAGCGTGCGCGCGAGAAAGGAGAGCCGCGGCAGCCACGCGGGCCGGTCGTAGCGAGCGAGTCGCGGGATGGCCGCCGCATCGAGAATCGGTCTGCCTCTGGGTGCATCAAGCTCTTGAAGCGCCTCGGCACTGCACCCGCTCTCCTCGAGCACCTGTGAAATGCGCTCGCGCATTTCGTTCAACATCCGAGCGACAGCCTCGCCCGCCTCATCCGTGCTTTGCGCCATGACGGCTTCCACACGCTGCGCGAGCCCTTGCCCGGTTCCGGAAGGCCCCAACCATCCCCGCACGAGCTCCTCGATCGCAGCCGCAGCGACCCTGTCGGTGAAGGCGGCAAGACCCAGTTTCAGATCCGATAGCTGCACCCGCGCATACTCCAGGTCTGCGCGGACCTGCGCGATTCGATCGCGAAGCGAGCCGCTCTCTGGAGGTTTGCCCCGCTCATCGTGAGGCCCCTGAGCACGGCCGCCTCTCGAATTCAAGCGCGCCTCAAGAACGGCTGTGACAGTGTCCCGCAGGATTGCGATCTTGCGCTTCAACACTCGGGCGGCTTGCTCCTGATGCCGCGCGAGCCGCGGCGCAACTTCGTTCTCGAACCACTCGATCGTGAGATCCACATGCGAAGCAATGGTACTGACCGGGCAGACCGACAGGGGCATGGCGAGCCGCTCTTGAAACTGCCCCCGCAGGTACGAAAGCGCCTGCTGCAGATCCGCTTCGGAGAGCTGATCGGCCTTGCTTCCCACGACCAAGACTTCACTGCCCCCCTCGATCAGCGCACGCGCTACGTCAACGTCTTCGGATGCGAGGGGGCCGCTCACGTTGATGAGCAGGATGCCGAGGTCGCAGCGGGGCAGGTACTCGAGCGTCTGCGCCGCACCGGAGGTGGCCAGTGAGCCGAGGCCGGGCGTGTCGACCAAGCAGATGCCTCCGCGAAGTCGCTCCGACGGCGCCTGAATCAGAATCTCCAGTACTCGCTTCGCGTTGCCGGGGTTGCCGTGCTCGGTCGCGTAGGTACTGAGCTCATCCAGAGGAATTTCGAAAGGGGTGCTTGGTGCAACCCTGATGCGGGCCCGCAGGGCCTCCCCGTGCATGAGCCGAACCGGAACCGCTGTGATCGGGGTAACACCGGTCGGCAGCAGATCCTGGCTTAGCCACCAGTTAAGGAGCGAGGACTTCCCGGCGCTGACACGCCCGAAAACCGCAATCTCGAAGGATGGAGAGGATGCTCGGTCGAGCAATACCTCGAGCGGAGCCCGCAGCTCCGTGAGGCCATATGCAGAGATGACTCGCTCCAGTTCTCGAAGCAGAGCGAGCTCGTTGCGAGTGGTGTCAAGCTTGGAAACTCGGGCGGCAAGACTCCCTCCCTCGCCCCGTACGATGTAGTCCTCGATGCGGCGAAGTAGTGCCGTGAGCTCCACTGAACAGCGTTCGCACGCTGCAGCGGCCTCGCGATCGATCTCGCCGTAGCCGCGCCAATACCGCGCACGCAGCTCCTCCGCCGTGATCTGAGCGAACGTGATGGCCGTGCGCAATGACCACAACCCGCTCGTGCGATGCCCATCGTCACGAAGCTCTTGGCCGAGCATGAAGCGCCGGAGCGCGAAACGCAGCTGAGCGATGAAGTCGCTCAGGACCTTGCGTTGAGTCGCCGTGGCGTCCGGTTCGATGCGTCTGAAGAGTCGGTTGCGATCGCGGGGCTCGAGCTGTTCCACCGCCTCGCACAGCGTTTCCTCGATACTGTGCAGTCTCGTGAGTAGATAACGCTTTTGACTCTCATTCAGCATGACGCCGGCACTCGATGGTGAGGGGGCAGGCGTCATCAGCCAGGGGGCGGTTCGGGGAGGATGCCATCTCCCTCGATGCATCCTAGAGTGCCTCAAGGTGGGCTGCAAGCCCGCAAAAACAGGCCCACGTGCATGCGAATGTGCTGCGCACGGACCCCGCCATCCCGCTTGCCCGATGCGGCTTGCGCACGGGCCCGCTGCACTCTAGGATTTCCGTGACGACGAGTACCGATGGCACGGAAATTTCCGTCCGATGCGGGCGTGGCAATTCGCGGCGCGGCAATCGCTTGTTTGGGCCGATGTGAGCTATGCCATGAGCTAGGGGAATGTACTCCAGCGTCAATGTTATGCGGCGCGACGTTTCTCGACGTCTGCGTCAGAGTGAGTATCTGATTCTGTACGGGCCCTTTGGCAGCGGCAAGACAACGTTACTCACTGAGTTGCAAGACCGGTTGAATAAAGCCGGCGTTCGATGCGCACGCGCTCCCGAGACGTGCTGTCTCGATGACATAGTGCACGCGCTCGAACTGTTGAACCCGCAGGTTGATGCTCGAAAGGACGGCCAGCAGTCCCGGCACCCGGACCCGGAGATGGCGGCCGACAGACGGAGCAGCGTGCTGTTGCTGGATCATTTGACCGGCTTGAGCGATGCCATGGTGAGATTCCTGCGCCGAGTGCACCGCGGCGCAGTCGGTGTGCTCATAGCGGTCGATGTCGAGATGGAGCAAAAGCAACAGATGAGACTCTGGCGACTCGGGGGCTCCGTCGCCGTGCGCATGCCGCCGGTCGGTGGGAAACGACTGCGCGATCTCTTGCGAGAAGGTCGCGGCAGACATCACCTGCCGCCGTTGACGCCCGAGTTCGAGACCAGCCTCATCCGTGCGGCGAGTGGACGACCGGGGTGGATTCTTCGCTGCATCGATTTGGAACGAGGCGGCAGCTATTGGCAGAACGAGCAGCTCTTTGTATCGCAGTTGAGCGAAGACACTGAGATGGCGTTACGACGATGTGCCGTGAATCTTCTGCGGCAGGTGAGCCCTTTCGAAAAGGGGACAGACGACGCCTCTGTCATTGCCGGAGCGAGTTGTCAATCCGACGGATCCGCGTGAAGCATGGTCTTGATGTATCCCGCAGGGCGAGCGTGGCCCCGGGACAGTTGACGACCCGCACGGGCTGGACTATTTTTTGTGCCGGGCCGGGATGGAGTCCCCCCGAACCGCCAACCGGCTGATGACTCCTATCGTGTGCTGGACAAGAGCGGCCGCTGCGTGCTGCACGATGGGAAGTTCATGTCAAGCCGACTGCGAACCCGTGCGACGCTCAGACGCTTGCTCGGCAATGAGCGGCTCCGTATATTGGCTTCACGGAGATGGCATTCCTCCCCTAACCGCCGGAAATCGGCTGATGATGCCTACCGCACTTCGATCTCGGCTCGAGGAGAGGATGTGGTGGTCTCGATTTCCGGACGCTCGCTCCGCCGACGCCCTCGGGGTCCCCTGGCCGATCGCCGAGCTGGGCGGGCGTGATGCGCGACATAACGCTGCAGGTCGCTCAAGTTCTCACCGTTCTGCTGCTCTCACCCCTTCTCCAGGGCTTCATCCTGCAATGGGAAGAGCGCGTTCAGCGGGCACGGGGTCCTGGCATCTTCCAGCCCTATAGGGACCTGTGGAAATGGTTTCACAAGCAACTCGTCGTGCCGGACACGGCGAGCTTCATTTACTGGATCGCGCCCGTCGTCGCCTTCACGTGCATGCTGACGGTGCCGATACTGATCCCGGTGCTCACGGATTTCCCGCTGCCCCTTTCAAACATGGGCGACATCCTAGGCGGTGGACTCATCCTCACGCTAGGCTCGTTCATGATCACGCTCGCCGGGCTCGATTCGGGCAGTGCCTATGGCGGTATCGGCTCCTCGCGCGCAGTCCTGCTGGGGATCCTCGCCGAGCCCACGCTCATACTGGTATTCGTGGGTATCACGCTGCTCGCAAAGGCGATGCTGCCCTTCGTGGTGAACCACCTCCTCGTGCAGCAGCCGGCCGTGTACTGGGGGCCGGCACACCTGTTCCTCGTCGCGGCCTTCTTCATCCTGCTGCTCGTCGAGACTGACCGGTTGCCCATTCACTCGAGCACGCATGTCGAGGTCTACATGATCGAGGAGGCACGCATCCTCGAGTACTCGGGGCCGCTCCTCGCGCTGCTCAAGTGGGCCTCGGCGATGAAGCAGTTCATCCTCTACACCATCTTCTGCAACGTGCTGCTGCTGCCCTGGGCCCTGTCGCACGCGGGAACCGCACCCGGTGCGCTCGCGGCCGCGGCCGCCCTCATGGGGAAGTTTCTCCTGGTCGCGCTCGCGGTCGTGTTCGTCGAGACGGCGCAGTCGCGGCTGCGCTACTACCGTTACCAGGAGCCGCTCGCCGCGTCTTTCCTGCTCGCGATCCTCGCGATCGTCGCCAATCAGTTGAGATAGCATGACCGCCGCACCGGGCATTTTCGCCGCTCATCTGCCCCCGCTTGCGGGATCGCTCTTCAGTCTGCTCGCGATCACGAGTCTGCTGCTCGCGTTCGTGATGCTGGGGTCCCGGTGGCTGAATGAATATCTGATCGCCTTCGCCACCGAATCCTGGCTCATCGCCATCCTCTCCGCGGCCGTGGGCTTTTACGGACATTTCCCCGAGCTTTATGGCATCGCGGTGCTCACTGCGTTCTTCCGGGGCCTGGTGCTGCCGTACCTGCTCCTGCGCATCGTCCGGCGGCTCCATGTCAACCGGGAGCTGCACGAGCGCCTCGCGCCGAGTTCGAGCCTCGTCGTCGGTGCGTTGCTCGTCGTGTTTGCGTTTGCGGTCTCGACCCATCTCGGGGCGTCCCTGGGGTTGGCCGGCACCGTCGCCGTGCTCGCGCTCACCGTCATGCTCTCCATGAAGCTCATCGGGTTTCTCATGCTCATGGTGCGAAGCGAGGTGATCTCGCAGGTTCTCGCCATCTTGGTGCTGGAGAACGGCATCTTCCTGGGGTCGCAGATCCTGGTGCCGGGGATGCCGCTTCTGATCGAACTCGTCATTCTGTTCGATCTGCTCGTGGTCGTCGCCTGCTTCGGGGTGCTCGTGCGCTATCTCGTCGTGCACGCCGGCACCTCGAGCACACTCGGCCTGAG
Organism: Gammaproteobacteria bacterium; assembly: GCA_030040235.1. Next base: position 13,394 of record JASHUC010000349.1, read on the forward strand.
GAGCCTCGTGGGATGAGCGCGAGCGCCTTCGAATTGGCCTCCGGGCCGCTGGTCGGCATCATTCTGCTCGCGCCACTTGCCGCCATCCTCGGCTGCCTCGCGATTCGCCGGCCTCGGGCCGCCGAATTTCTCAATCTCTCGGCCGCGATCGCCTCTTTCGGCGCCGTCATCGCGCTCCTCCCACGCGCGCTCCACGGGCCCTATACGTTCTGCAACGACTACCTGATTGTTGATCCGCTCGGGGCCTGGGTGCTGCTCTCCGTCGCGACCGTGTACCTGCTCGCCTCGATCTATGCCATAGGCTACATGCGCGGGGGAGACGATAAGCGCCTGTACCGTTTCTACGCCCTCTTCGCAGGATTCGCGCTCACGACGCTGCTCGGTCCACTCATGAACAACGTGGGCGTTTACTGGATCGCGATCGAGCTGACGACCCTGGTCAGCACGTTTCTCGTCGGTTTCGAGCGCACGCGCGAGAGCGTCGAGGCCGCCTGGAAGTACATCATCGTCGTCTCGGCGGGCATTAGCCTCGCGCTCCTGGGAATCATCTTCTACTACTGGGCAGGGAGCTTCGAGCTCGGTGCCACGTACGACCTCACCTGGTCGGCGCTGCGCGGGGTGGCGCCGCGGATCAATCCCACGATCGCACTCGCCGCCTTTCTGCTCGTCTTCATCGGCTTCGGGACGAAGGTGGGCCTTGCCCCGATGCACACCTGGCTCCCCGATGCCCATAGCGAGGGGCCCGCGCCCGTTT
>JASHUC010000350.1 GCA_030040235.1 Gammaproteobacteria bacterium
TCCAGCCCCAGGGCGAGACGGGATGCGGATTGCCCTGGCCGGACTTGCCCTCGCCACCCCCGTGGGGATGGTCGACCGGATTCATGGCGAGGCCGCGGACCGTCGGCCGCACGCCCCGCCAGCGGATCGCGCCCGCCTTGCCGTAGCTCCTCAAGTTATGCTCGTCGTTGCTCACCTCGCCGATCGTCGCCCGGCAGTCGATGTGCACGCGGCGGATCTCCGTGGACTTCATCCGCAAGGAAGCGTACATGCCCTCGCGCGCGGTGTACTGCGCGGAGCTGCCGGCGCTGCGGGCGAGCTGGCCGCCCTTGCCGGGCTTCAACTCGACGTTGTGCACCATCGAGCCGACCGGCACGTGGCGCAGCGGCATGGCGTTGCCGGGCTTGATGGGCGCGTCGGCGCCGGAGCGGACCTCATCGCCCGCCGTCATGCCCTTGGCCGCGAGGATGTAGCGCCGCTCGCCATCGGCGAAGCGCACGAGCGCGATGTGGGCCGTGCGATTCGGATCGTACTCGATGCGCTCGACCGTGCCGGCGATGCCGTCCTTGTCGCGCCGGAAGTCGATCACCCGATACTTCTGGCGCGAGCCGCCACCGATGTGCCGCGTGGTGATGCGTCCGAAATTGTTACGTCCGCCGGTCTTGCGCTTCTTGCGGGTGAGCGCGGGATGCGGGTCGCCCTTGTAAAGGTGCGAGCGGGCGATCTTGACCACGCCGCGCGTGCCGGGCGAAGTGGGTCTCATTTTGATGAGTGCCATGGCTCTCGATTCCCGCCGTTAGCTCTTCGAGCTTGCCTCGTAATCGATGGTCTGGCCCTCGGCGAGGCGCACATAGGCCTTCTTCCACTCCTGGGTGCGCCCGACCCTGCGGCCGAAGCGGCGCAATTTGTCCGGCTCGTTCACCACCTGAACGCCGCGCACTTTCACTTCGAACATGAGCTCGACGGCTTGCCGAATATCGGTCTTGGTCGCATGGCGCTGCACGCGAAAGACGTACTGGTTGCTGTTCTGCATCGCGAGGGAGGTCTTCTCCGTCACGTGCGGCGCGAGCAGCACCGACATCAACTGCTCCTTGTTCATTGCAGGCGCTCCTCGATCAGCTTCACGGCGGCGACCGTCATCAGGACCTTGCCGTGCCGCAGGAGGCTCACCGGGTTCAGTGCGCCGGCGAGGATGATCTCGACGTTCGGCAGGTTCCGTGCCGCGAGGTCGAGCTTGCGCTCGGTGGCCTCGACGACGATCAACACATCCTCATCGAGCGACCAGGACTTGAGCTGGCTCACGAGGAGCTTGGTCTTCGCCGACTCGAGGGCAATCTGCGGCGTGACGATGAGCCGCTCCTGGCGAGCGAGCTCCGAGAGCACCGAGCGGATCGCGCCGCGATACATCTTGCGGTTCACCTTCTGGGCGAAATCGCGCGGCCGCGCCGCGAAGGTCTTGCCGCCGCCGACCCAGATGGGACTGCGGTTCGAGCCCGCGCGCGCCTGGCCCGTGCCCTTCTGGGCCCAGGGCTTCTTCCCGCCGCCGCTCACATCGGCACGGGACTTCTGTGCCTTGGTCCCGGAGCGGCCCGCGGCGCGGTAGGCGGTGACGACCTGGTGAACCAGCGCCGGATTGAAGGCGTGGCCGAACGCCTCCTCGGAGACCTGGAGCTCGCCCGTGCCATTGACCATCTTCAAGTTCATGGGATTCTCGGGGCTCGCGTTTACTTCTTGCCCTCGGCGGGCTTGGCGGCCGGGGCCGGTTTGGCCGCAGCAGCGGGCTTGGCCGCACCGGCTGCACCGGGCTTGGCCGCCGCCTGCTTGGTGGGCGTGACGGTCTTGCGCGTTGCCCGGCGCGCCGCCTTGAGCGAGGGGCGGATGACGACGTTCCCGCCCTCGGCGCCCGGTACTGCGCCACGAATCAAAATGAGATTGCGCTCGGTATCGACCTCGACCACCCGCAGGTTCTCGGTCGTGCGGCGTACCACCCCGAGATGGCCGGACATGCGCTTGCCCTTGAACACGCGGCCCGGCGTCTGGCGCTGTCCAATCGAGCCCGGAGCGCGGTGCGAGACCGAGTTCCCGTGCGATGCGTAGCCACCGGCGAAGTGATGGCGCTTCATCGTGCCCGCGAATCCCTTGCCGATCGTGGTGCCGGTCACATCGACCTGCTCACCCGCCTTGAAAAGGTCCGCGCGCAGCTCGGCACCGGTCTTGAGGTCGGGGCTCTCGCCCTGCCTCAGGCGAAATTCGAGGAGCCCGCGTCCGGGGGCGACACTCGCTTTGGCGAAGTGCCCCGCGAGGGCCTTGCTGAGGAGTTGCGGACGGCGCGCGCCCCAGGTCACCTGGACGGCCCGATACCCGTCCCCGTCCTGCGACTTGAGCTGCGTCACCCGATTGGGGAGCACCTCGATCACCGTGCAGGGCACCGTCTCACCCGCCTCGGTGAACACTCGCGTCATGCCGCACTTGCGGCCAACCAGACCTACAGCCATGGTGCTCGTCTTTCAGGGGCGGGTGGGGTTGCGACGAAGGAGCATGCGGCCAGCCGAGGGCCGCCTGACGCTCGAGTGGTCTTGAGACGCACGGTCCGTCCCAACCTCGCCCGACTACCGCTTTCGCGGGAATTCAAAGCCTGCGGGCACGCACCCGCCGGCCGAAAAGGGCGCGCAGTATAAGCGGCGGCCCGCGCAGGTACAAGCGCGGCTTGCGGGCCAGAGCGGTGCGAGTATCATACCTCGCGTTACGAGGTATGTGGAGAGCGCCATGTCCGAGGCGAAATCGCAGCTCATGTCCGGGGTACCCGAGCTCCTCATTCTGCGTCTGCTGGCCGAGCAGGAGCGCTACGGCTACGAGCTCGCTCGGGCGATCCGCACCGTCACTCACGAGGCGATCGTGCTCGGTGAGGGCGTTCTCTACCCGGCCCTCCATTCACTCGAGCAGTCCGGGCTGCTGCGCGCCCGCCGGCAGCCGGTGGCGGGGCGGTTGCGGGTGTACTACAGCATCACCGCCAAAGGCAGGCGACGCCTCGAGCAGCTCACCACGCGCTGGCGGCGCATCGCGACAGCTCTGGAGGCGGCGCTCGCCGACACCCCCCATGCGTAGCCTGCGCCTCTCGGCACTCAAGGAGCGCCTGCTGCGTGCGGGCGTCGCACCCCGCCGGGTCTCCCGCATCATGGCCGAGCTCGAGGACCATCTCGACGATCTGCTCGCGGAGCTTGCCGCCCGCGGACTCGATGAAGCGAGCGCTCTCGCCGAGGCTCACGAGCGGCTGGGATCGGAGGATGCCCTCCTCGCGAGTGTGCTTGCCCGGCCGGAACTCAAGCCTTGGGCCAGCCGGCGGCCAGCTGTCGCCTTCGGGCTCTTGCCGCTGCCCGTCTTTGCCGCCTCCTTCGTGGCATTGATCGTGGTGCTGTTCGCGATCCTGAGCCCGGTCAACCTGGCCCGCGTCGACCCCGGAGTCCTCAAGATCGCCGGCCGGTGGCTCACGTTCGTCTTCCAGTGGGCCCTGCCGGCCGCAACGGCGGTGGCGTTCACGACCTGGGCCTTTCGGCGGCGAGTGCCCTGGCTGTGGCCCGCGGTTGGAATCCTCATCGTGGCCATCGTCGGGGCGCTCACGAACTTCGGAGTCACCTGGCCCCACGGTGCGATGCGAGGGACGTTCGGCGCCGGGATCGGCATCTCGACCTCGCGGTGGGCCTACGAGCTCTCGCGGGTCGCGGCGACGGTCGCGATAGCTCTGCTCGTCTCTCTCGCCGGCTCACAGCTGCGAAAGCGAGCAGCGCCACTGCCGAGGCCCGCGGGCGAGCCGGCGAGCTGAGGCGAGCGGTCCGCCCGCGGCTTTGCGATGCCGGCATCCGCTGCACCGTGCCCGAGCCCGGGGGCTGCGCGGGTGCTCGGGCGCCTCGCGATCGGCGGCCTCGTCGTGGCGGTCCATGTGCTGCTGATCCGAGCGCTGTCGGTCTCGGGTCCAGCGCTTCCCGAGCAGGCGGCGCACGATGAGGTCACGACCTATCTCGTGCTACTCGCGAGGGAGCCGCTCCATACGCTCGCTCCCCGGCTCCGTGCTCGCGGTCGAGCCGCGCCGGCGGTGGCCGGGCGAGGGACGGCCAAGCAGGCCATGACCACCTCACCCATAGGCGCGCCGCCCCTGAGCACGCCACCCATGGGCACGCGACCGAAGCGCCGACCGAGCATCGATTGGGAAAAGGAGGGCGAGAAGGCCGCGGAGGATTCCCTTGCGGCAGAAGATCGCACCCGGCGCCAGGCGGCGGCGCTGGGCTTTCCCGCCGAATCGAGGATTCTGAAACAGGATCCGCCTCCACCCCCCGAGTTCAACGGCTGGTCGGAAGCCCACCTTCACCGCGTGCAGGCGATCCCAGGCGTGGGAATCCTGGTGCGGCTCAACGATCGGTGCTTTCTCTTGTTCGCGGGACTTGCGATCCTGCCGGGCTGCACCCTCGGCCACCCCGATGTGCACGGTGATCTCTTCGCGCACATGAAGGATCCGCGGGACCCCTCGGTGCCGCAGTTGCCGCCGGTGCTGCCGGGGAACGCCCCTAATTGAGCTTGATCTGTACGTCCACGCCCGCGGGGAGCTCGAGCTTCATGAGGGCATCCACCGTCTTGTCGGTCGGGTTGAGGATGTCCATGAGGCGCTTGTGCGTGCGCAGCTCGTACTGATCGCGCGCGTCCTTGTCGGCGTGCGGCGAGACGAGGAGCGTGAAGCGCTCCATCTTGGTCGGCAGCGGCACCGGGCCGCGGACCGTCGCGCCCGTGCGCTTGGCGGTTTCGACGATCTCGCGGGCGGAGTTGTCGATCAGCCGGTGATCGAACGCCTTCAGGCGGATACGGATGTTCTGGTTAGCCATTATTTGAGCACCTTGGCGACGACGCCGGAGCCTACGGTCTTGCCGCCCTCGCGGATGGCAAAGCGCAGCCCCTGCTCCATCGCAATGGGGCTGATCAGCTCCACCGTCATCTTGATGTTGTCCCCGGGCATGACCATCTCCACCCCCGCAGGCAACTCGATCGTCCCGGTCACATCGGTGGTGCGAAAGTAAAACTGCGGCCG
>JASHUC010000351.1 GCA_030040235.1 Gammaproteobacteria bacterium
AGATCGCCGTTCCACTGATGCGCCATCTCGTGGGCCTGGGTGCTGAACACCTCCTGGCGCGCCGCACTCGTGCTCGCGGGCTTCACGAGCAGCAACTGATCCGTATAAGTGATCGCGCCCCAGTTCTCCATCGCGCCCGAGAAGCCCCCGGGAACCGCGATGGAGTCGAGCTTGGGGAGCGGATAGGGGTAGGCGAAGTAGCTGTTGTAATCCGCGAGGATCCGCTCCGCATTCGCAAGCGCCGTGCGCCCGTCCTGCTGCTCGCCACGGACGGCCCACACTGCGAATTCGGTGGAGCCGCTGCGGCCGGAGACCTCGGCCAGATCGCCGGCCGAGAATTCCACGAGGTACGAGGGCATCCGCGGCGAGCGCTCGAAAGTAACCGTCGCGAGCGTGCCGTGCACCTCGCGATGCGCGATCGGCATGTTCCCGATCGTTGCCCACGAGGCAGGCACCGTCGCCGTGAGTTGAAACGTTGCGCGGAAGGCCGGCTCGTCCCAGCACGGGAACATCCGCCGCGCATCGGTCGCCTCCATCTGGGTCGAGAGCATCACACCGGGCGCCCCGCTCGGATAGCTGAAATGCTGGGCGAACAGACCCTGCGGCCCCGTCTCGATCCTGCCGCGATAGCTGAACCTCAGGGTGTGCGGGCCGACGGTCGCCGGCCGCAGGAGCTTGACGGTGGTCAGCTGCCGCTTGTCGTCGGAGACGACGCTCTTCACGGCTCGATCGTCCAGCCGAACGTTCTCGAGCGTCTCGTTGAGCGAGTTGAAGATGATCGTGTCCGTCGCCGATCGAAAGCGCAGCGCGACGGACTCCGTGCCGGCAATTTTGAGCGCCGCCACGTCGGGCGTGATCGCGACCTGGTAGCTCTGTGGCACCACGTTCTTCGGCAGCCGCCCGGGAGCGGAGTCGAACGAGAACGGGGTCTCGGCGGCCGCGGCCGCGACAGCACCCATCGCGCCGAGGACGGTCACGGTCGCACCGAGAACGGCCCGGCACAGCTCCACCCGCGACACGCGCGGCTCCTCAGTATCCGACCGTGAATCGTTTGCGGATGTGGCGCGGCTTCTCGAGCTCATCGACGATGGCGACCGCGAGATCCTCCTGGCTGATGCGGCTGTCGCCCTTCTCGTCCTTCAGCACCTGATCCGCACCGATGCGGAACTTGCCGGTCCGCTGGCCCGGGACGAGCATGATCGAGGGCGAGAGGAACGTCCACTCGAGCTCCCGCTCCTCGCGGATGCGCTTGAGAGCCTCGGCGGCCGGCAGCGCTTCGACCTTGATCTCGGGCGGAAAGTTGGGAGTGTCCACCAGGCGCATGCCCGGGGAGATCTCGAGGCTCGCCGCTCCGCCGACGATGAGCACGCGCTTGACCCCGGCCTTCTTGGCGGCCGCGAACGCATGCAGCACATCGTTGTGCTGATGGCGCACGCTCACGATGATCGCATCGTGGCCGCGCACCGACTCGGCGAGTCCCTGCTCGTCGCCGAGATCGGCCGGCTTGAGCGCGAGGCCAGGCCGGCTGTTGAGCTTCTCGAGATGGCGCGCGATGCCCGTCACCTGGTGCCCGCGCGACAGTGCCTCGGTGAGGATCTTCGAGCCGACATTGCCTGTTGCGCCGATCAGAGCGATTCTCATGGCGGTCTCCGCGCGAAGCTCGTGTGGGGGGGCCAAGCACACCGCACTTCCTCACCCGGCGCAAGTACCCGCGATCAGGACCTGCAATGCACCGCAAGCGAACACTCGGCGCCTCGATCATGGCGGTGAGGACCGAATACCAGGGATTTCTCTCGATCAAACGTCACGAGATCGAGGCGGATCTTCATGCCGGCGGGCGAGAGCGCATCGTGCGCCTCGTCACGGAGCGCGGCCACGCCGTCGGCGTGCTCGCCTACGATCCGCGAACCGCATCCGCCGCGGTGAGATCACCGATATGAAGACGATCCTCGCCGGCTACTGGCTCATGGCAAACCGCGCGCGGCTGCGCCGGGAGCAGGCGCGCGCGCCCGCCGCGCCGAGCGTGTTCAGTTCGTCGTGAAGCCGATCCAGCGTCCGAGGCTGACGACCGTCACCCAGATCGCGAGCGAGAGGGCACCCGCGATGCGCGCCCCCGTCGGGGTCATGACCTCGCGGTCCCAGAGGTGGACCTTGCGATAGGCGCCGAGATGAAACACGGCCATGTTGATGCCGGCGATCAGCAGCATCACCATCTTGAACTCGAACACCGCGCTGTGGGCGTACTTCATCGCCGAGGAGCTGAACAGCAGCCCCCCCGTCACGACGCCGCAGGCGAAGGCGCACCAGGTCCACGGCAGCATCTCGTTCATGAGCTCGCTCACCGGACGCCGCCGGGAGGCGACGTTGATCAGCCGCAGATCGACGATCATGATCGTGCCCACCACCAGCACGATCGACAGCACGTGCAGCGTCTCGATGGTGGGGAAAAGCCAGGTGGACTCGCGGACGGCCGTCGCGACCGAAGTGGCTTCGAGGCTGCTCAATAATGCGTTCACAGACTCTGCCTGCCCCTCTCAGCCATGCGCCATGTAGGCGATCCATCGACCGGCGGCGAGGATCCCGACCCACAGGACGAGCGATGCCAGCGCGGTAACGCCCGCGACGATACGTTGGCGCTCCCAGAAGTGCGGGCCATGGTTCACCACGTAGTGGATGGCTCCCGTGACCGCGAGGGCGCAGGCGAGCAACGACATCTTGAGCCAAAACACGTCGCTCAGAAGCTCGCGCCCCGGCTCGGCGATGATGAGCATGGTCCCCGAGGCGAGCAGCACGAGCACGGCGCACCACACCCAGGGCAGGAAGCGATGCACCACGTCGGGAATGGACTGGCTGCGGCCCGCGACACCGAGCAGCCTGAAGTTCACCATGAAGACCGAGGCCATGACCGTGGCGATGGCGAGGATGTGCACCGTCTGAACGGTCGGGATCACCCAGAAGGCGTTCTGGAAAGCAAGGCTCACTGGGGTCTGCGAAAGCCAGTTACAGAAGGCCGCAATCATCGCAGGTCTCCAGCGGGTTGCAGGTGAGGGTTGCGCATTGTCATGTCAACGCCGGCCTCGGCGGGGGCGAGCGTCCCCATAGTATGCACAACTTTTCTCAAAGCGCGAGATGCTGACCGCGCGAACGGCGCGTAAATTACTGTTCTGGATGGCGTTACTTTAACGTTAACGGCGCGTGCTACGATAGTGGGCCGCCATGCTCGATGTAAACCAACTGCACGCCCACGCCGAGCGCATCCGCGCCAGCGGCGTGCTGGGCCGTTCCCGGCTCATCCAGCGCCTGTTCGATTTTCTCGTCGAATGCTCTCTCACCGAGCGCGCGCCGAAGGAAATCGAGGTCGCCATCGACGTATTCGGCAAGGACGCGCGTTTCGATGTGTCGCAGGATGCGATGGTACGCGTCTACATTCATAAGTTGCGCCGCAAGCTCGAGGAGTTCTACACCGATTCCGGACGCACCGAGCCCGACAGGCTCGTCATACCGAAGGGCGCCTATCGCTTCGTGATCGAGCCCACCGCGCAAGTCGAGCCGGAGCAGCACCCGCCACCCCGGCCGCCGCGCCGCAAATGGCTTCCCGCCCTGCTCGGTATCTCGCTGCTCGCCAACCTGATCGCGCTCCTCTGGTGGGGCTACCCGCACTGGTTCACGCCG
>JASHUC010000352.1 GCA_030040235.1 Gammaproteobacteria bacterium
TTGCACCGCATGGCCAATCAAGGGATTGAGCCGTGCGGCGCCTTCACCTCGGCTGTAGATGCCGGCGCGGTTAGACCGATTCGTGACCGGTGTACGACCGACTTCGTAACGCGTCGCGCCCTAAACTCGCGCCTGTGAAGTTACAACAGCTGCGTGCGCTCGCAGCGATCGTGCAGAACGACCTCAACATCACGGCCGCTGCGACCAAGCTCTCCGCGACCCAACCGGCTGTGAGCAAACAACTGAAGCTCCTCGAGGAGGAACTCGGCTTCAGGCTGTTCGTGCGCAACGGCCGGGCACTCACGGAAATGACTCAACCCGGGCAACGGGTCGTCGCTCACGCTCTCAATATCCTGCGCGAAGCGCAGAACATCAGGAGCGTGTCCGAGGAATTCAAGCATGCGGGTCGCGGAAGCCTTTCAATCGGTACGACGCATACTCAGGCACGATACGTACTGCCGCCGGTCATCAAGCAGTTTCGAGCGAAATACCCGAGCGTTCAATTCCACCTGCATCAAGGCACCTCCGAGCAGCTCGCCGAGATGGCGAAGATCGATCACGTCGACTTCGCGATCGCGACCGGCACGCACGATTTATTCAGTGACTACGTACTGCTGCCCTGGTACCGGTGGTATCGCCGCATCGTCGTGCCTCGAAATCACGACCTTGCCGACGTCGAGAGGCCGAGTCTCGCTCAGCTTGCTCAATTCCCGATCGTCACTTATGTGTTCAGCTTTACGGGCCCCTCGTCACTATATGAAACGTTCGCCAAGGCGGGCTTCCGCGCCAACGTCGCCCTCACGGCACGCGATGCGGACGTGATCAAGACGTACGTGCGCCTGGGGCTCGGAATAGGAATCGTGGCGGGCCTCGCCATCGATCCGCAGACGGATGGGGATCTGATCGCGCTCGAGGCCTCGCATCTGTTCCCGGCGCACACGACCTGGATCGGGTTCAGGCGCGGGGGGGTCCTGCGCAGCTACATGTATCACTTCCTGCACCTTTGCGCACCGCACCTCACGCGCCGCCTCGTGGATCGCGTCGCAACGTCGCAGACCCAGGAAGAAGTGGATACGATCTTCGCCCCGATCGAGCTAAGCGTGAGGTAGAGGCATCGGGCCCGGGAACTGGTGGGATGCCGGGAGGCGAACGACGGCATAAAATCGAACGAGGGGGCGTTCAATCAGTGCGGTGCGTTCGCGCACGCCGGCTCCCACGCATACGATACCTCGAGCCGCGTGTGCGTCAAACAACACTTCGTTCTGTGTGCATGACTGATCGCTATCGAATCCGACGCTCTGAGCCGGGGTGATTTGCGTTAGTGCCGGCTGGAGTTCTCGTAGAACTCCGGTGGCGGTGGAGTGTCCGGGAGCACCGGCACACGATAGCCGCGCGTGCCGTCCGCACGTATCGGACCGGGTCCGGGGCCGAGATGATCCCGGTCGACGTTATTCTCGCTGCAGGAGTACTCCTTCAGGCTCTCGCCCGGCTTGCCGGCGAGCCAGGTGCGGGAGTACATGAAAGATCTGGTGTAGTACTTGGGATCATCGATCGTGAGCTCGAGATGCAGATGATTGAAGTCCGGGCGCGTCCAGCGCTCGATCGTGTGCATCGCATCGCTCTCGGGGTTCGCATTCTCGTCGATCCACATCTGTGTCCCCTTGAATCCGCGGGAATCGATCACGAGCGTGTCACCTTCCCACCAGGCGGTGCTGTCGCCGAAGAAGCTCGGGTCCGGATCGGGGTCGTGTTGCCGCCGGTCGAGGGCCACCTGCCGAAAATAGGTGTAGAGGTAGAGAAAGACGACTCGATTCGAGTTTTGCACGATCTGGAAGGGCAGTGCACTCGCCGCATGCCGCGGCATCCCCCCAATGATGCAGAGGGACTCCGGGTCGATCGTCCTGGTGAGGTTGAATCTGAGCGCCGCCTCGCCAGCACGGGTGAGAGGGAGCCGGAAGCCGGGCAGATCCTTGCCGATGTTGCCGACGGGTCGCGTGCGCGAAGAGCCTTTCCAGTATCCGCTGAGGTCGGGGTGGCCGTCGGGCATGCGCGGCGCGGGCTTCGCGGGTCCGGACGGTTCCTCGCCGAACAGAAGCGCGCGTGTCTCCGGTGAGGTCTCGGGGTCTTGTGCGCCCGAGCGAGGGACGGTGGCGATCGTTGCCGCGAGAATGCCCAAGGCGCCGACGAGTACGGTCGAGACCTTCATCTGCGGATCTCCCTCGGCGTTACAGCACGCCGATCAAGCGCCCGGCGAGTGAGACGGCGAGCCACAGAAGCGCCGAGAGCACGACGGCGGCCTTCAGCCCCGGTCCGACCGGTAGGCTCCCGGAGGCGCGGCGCAGAGCGCGATGCAGCGGGATGCCGCAGCCGATCGCCCCCGCGAGCAGCGCCATTTTGATGCGAAACGCGGCATTGGCGTAGTAGCGCAGCGGGCCGTCCGCGACCAGCAACGCTCCGGAGCTCACCATGACGAGAAGTCCCGCAAGGAGCGGGCGGATGAGTCCCTTTGCGATGCGGGCGAGCGGCTCCTCCGTCATCACGACGTCCAAAGCGCGCAGGACGAGCACGAGGATCGTGCCCCCGAGGATGGCAAGCCCGATGAGATGAATCATCTCGATGATGGCGAATCCCCACTTCGAGGTGCGAATTGCCGCGCTGAGCGCAGTGTGGTCGAGCCATCGGAAGAGCGTCAGCAAGTGGGGCCTACGCGTAGGCGATGGCGCGACCGCTCACCACGATAGCGCTCCACAGCAGCAGCGAGCACGCGGCGGCGATGCGCGCCGAGAGCGGCGCGGCGCTCTGAGCTTCCCACTCCCCAGCGTGCCGGTACGCCGTCGCATGAAAGAGCGCTGCGTTGACTCCGGCAAGCCCAAGCAGCAGTAATTTCAGGCGGAAGGCCGCATTGAAGTAGAGCTTGGCCGCCTCCGCCCAGAAGAGCAGCGCTCCGCTCGAGAGCATCACGGCGAAGCCGACCCACGCCAGCCTGACGAGCGGGCTGACGACTGCCCGCACGGGCACGACCACCAGTACCCAGCCGAGCAGCCTCAGGTCCACGAGAGCGATCGTGCCCACCGCGAGCCCAATGCCGAGCACGTGTACCGTCTCGATGACGGAGAACAGGTTGTCGGACTCCCGGATGTACATTCCAACGGGAGAGTCGTACAGGCGGGTGCACAGCTCGAGCAGCAGCGGCATCATCGGTTTCCCGCCTATCGGGAGCCGCCAGGCTGCTCCTGGGGGCCACCGTCGCCGGGTGATCCTCCGTAGACGCGCCTTCCATCGGGCAGAGTGACCCGCCTCGCATCGATGAG
>JASHUC010000032.1 GCA_030040235.1 Gammaproteobacteria bacterium
TGCCGGCTTTCCAAGCGACTTTCATCTGTGTCGGCTTGATGACCGCGGCGTCGGCCTGGATCTTCTGGCAGCTATCGGCCGACACGCCCGTGGCGGGCCGCGCCGAGGAAACCGAAGCGGCCGCCGCGAAGACGAACGACTGGACGTAGTTCTTCGGGCGAGCGACCTGCGGCGGCGGGCACATCCCTGTGCCTGACATCGGGCGAGCGAGCGCGGACTAGCGCTCGCGCTAGCGGGGCTCAGCCGCTCGACAGGTCTCGTACAGAAACCACGCTCTGCGCTCCGACTCGTCGATCCAGTTCTCGAGCAGGCTCGCCGTGGCGACATCCCCATGCTCATCGCAGGTGCCGTGCGCCGCGCGCATGCTCCCGGTCAGGCGCCGGTTGTCCTCGCCGAGCTCTGCGAGCATGTCGAGCGGTGTCACGTAGTCCGCGTCGTTGTCGGGGATCCTTCGCAGCCGCTGAATGTGGCCGATCGAGTGGATCGTCGTGCCGCCGATCTTGCGTACCCGCTCGGCGATATCGTCCGTGATGGCGAAGATTTGCTCGGACTGCTCGTCCAGCAGCAGGTGATAGTCCCGAAAGTGCGGGCCCCACATGTGCCAGTGAAAGTTCTTCGTCTTGACGTACAGTGTGAACACGTCCGCAAGCAGTGCATTGAGCGCGCCGCTGATGTCGCGAGTCGCCTCGGAGCTCAGATCGGTCGGGCTCGAGATCAGCGCCTTACGCCGCGCTTTGGCGTCCTCGATACTCATCTCCCGGTCCTCCTCGTTTTGCAGTGGCCCCGCTTCGGCTCGGCGGGCGCGCACACTTCGGTGCAACTCAATATACTGCTCACTCCACAGCTTTGCGAGAAGGCCATGACGATCAAGCAGGACTCCGTCGTCACGCTGCATTACACCCTGAAGGACGATGCCGGCGAGGTCATCGACCGTTCCACCACGGGCCATCCGCTGAGCTATTTGCATGGGCGTGGCAACCTGATCCCGGGCCTCGAGCGGGAGCTTCAGGGAAAAGGCCCCGGCGACAAGCTCAACGTCAGCATTGCGCCGGCGGAAGGCTATGGCGACTACGACGCGAAGCTCGTGCAACAGATTCCGCGCCGCTCACTCAAGGGCATCGCGAAGGTGACGCCGGGAATGCAGCTGCGCGCCCAGACGGCGCAGGGTCCACGCACGGTCACCGTGACGCAGGTCACCGGGGACCTCGTGACGGTCGACGGCAATCATCCGCTTGCGGGCAAGAGCCTGAACTTCGAGGTGGAGATCACGGCGGTGCGCGAGGCCACCGCCGAGGAGCTCGCTCACGGTCACGTGCACGGCCCGGGCGATCACCATCACTGAGGCGCTGCAGACCGTGCAGCGCCGAGCGTTCAGGCGACCTTGACGGACAGCTCCGTGCCGCCCTTGAGCGGCAGCGATAGCGAGCGAAAGCCGTTGGCGGGATCCCGCACGTATTCGAGGTAGTCGGGCTCGGCATTGTCGTTCATGACGAGCCCGCCGAGCCGCACCTGGGGTGCGACCACCTGCATCACCTGAAAGGAGAGCGACGGCGGGTCGCCCGGCCAGCCATCGATGAGGACGAAATCGACCGGGCCGCCGAGATCGCGCAGCGTCTCGCGTGCATTGCCCTGGCGGATCTCGACGAGGCTGTCGAGCCCGGCCTCGGCGAGGTTGCGACGCGCCGTCTGGACCTTCTGCGGCACGAGCTCGGAACCGATGACGACACCGCCGCCGTTGTCGCGCACTGCCGCCGCGAAGTACAGCGTCGAGAAGCCGAGCGAGGTGGCGAACTCGGCGACGCGCTGGGCGCGCAGCGCCCTGCACAGCAGATAAATGAGGTCGCCCTGCTCCGGGTAGATGGAGAACCCGAATTCGGCGTACAGATGCGGATCGCGCTGTCCCGGGTTGCGGCGCGGGCCTCCGTTCGCCGGATAGCTCTGATCCGCCTGCATGCGGGCGATGATCTTGTTCACGCGCGGATCGCGGATTGGGCCGGTCGCATCAGACATGGTCGATACCTCCATCGATTCCGACAGGTGGGAGCTTACGTCGAATCGCGCAACCCGTGCAGATTTGCTCGTGAGAGCGCCCCGTGATCAAATGACACCGCAACGCTCGCAGCAATTGCACAGCGGATGCAGGGGGGATCCATGACATCGCGAATACGCGCGCTCGTCATGAGCGCGCTGGTCACCGCGACGCTCGGCATGACCGGGACAGCGCGCGCTGTGAACATGCAGCAGCTGATGCAGGACACCCAGCGCATGTCGCAGGACGGGACGCGGATGAGCCTCGTCTGGTGGATTCCGCAGGAATTTTGGGAAATCAGCCTGAGCGCGAATCCTGCGGTCACCCCGGAGGGGCGCGCACAAATACTCAAAGCGCTCGACGATTACACGATATTCGTGCTCGTGCGCGCCGAGTCGGGATTTGGAGGTATGACTGCGCTCGGCTCGCGAGAGGATCTGCTGCTCAATTCAAAGCTCGAGATCGGCGGCCAAGTCATCAGCCCGATTCCTCTCGATTCCGTGTCCGGGGGCGCATACACCATCGTTGCAGGAATGAAGCCGATGTTGGGACGGCTTCTCGGTCAGTTCGGCCAGCTCATGGAGCTCGTGGTCTATCCGTCCAAAAAGGACGGCAAGCCGATCTTCGACCCGAAGGTCGCGGAAACCTTCACCTACACGCTCTACGAGCACACCTTTACCTGGCACTTGCCCCTCGGAAGTCTGCTGCCGCCCAAGCTCGACCCGCGTACGAAGGAGCAGTTTCCGGGCAACTACCAGTTCAACCCGTACACCGGTACCAGGCTGACGGCGGCTCCCTGAGCACCGGGCTCTGCTACTGCGTCTTGCTGAGCCGCCGGTAGTACTCCGACACGGCATCCTGGTAGCCGCTGGGCACGGGTGGCGTACGGTCGCTGCGAACGTCTGCGATCTGACCGTCTCCGGATTCGTGCCGGAGCTGAAGCTCGAGTTGATCGACCTGGCTCACGACCCGTCCGTAGAGCTCCTCGACCATCGCGGGATTGCCGGGGAAGCGCCGCGGATCGAGCTTCTGCACGGAGCGGATGAGGTCATCGACCTGCCGCTTGCCTTGCGCATCATCACCCACCGCGCGCCGCAACCGCCCCAGCTCGTTCATTTCCTGCCGGAAGGTCTTCTCCGGATCCCCTGAGGGCGTGGCGACGGGCGCTGCTGCGCGGCCGCCGCGATAGGGCCCGTTGTTTCCCGTGTTCCAGGCGCCGTTCACCCAGTCCGCGCGGCCGCCGCCGCCCGCGGAGACGGGTCCGTCGATGCCGCGGGCAGCCGCCGGATCGAGCGCTGCGAGACGCTGGCGAAGCTGCTGCAGGTCATCGAGCGGATCCTCGGATTGAGGCTTGCCTTGGGCCTTGGCGAGCGCCCCGGCGGCCTGTCCGAGCTGGTCCTTCAAATTATCGAGCGCCTTCTGGATTTCGCTTTCGCTTGCATCGCCGCGCGCGCCGTAACCCCGGCGCAGCATGTCGGCGCTCTGCTGCAACTGCGTTTCGGTGTCCGCCTGGTCGAGATCGCTGAGCGCATCGCGAAGCTTCTCGGCGGCGTCGTGGCTTCGCTGCAGGGCCTCGCGTTCCGCCTCGCGCATGTGCGCTTGCAGCCGCGCGAGATCGTCCGCGAGCTTCTGGCGGTCATCGATCATCGTCTGCACATCATCGGGTCCCCGAAGTCCCGGGACGGGCGGCAGATCCGATGGGCCACCGCCGTAGGGTCCGAAACCACGCGGCCCGCCGCCATAGGGACCCAAGTCGCCTGGCCCGGCTCCGCGCCCGAGCTGTTGCCCGAGCTGCTGCAGGCGCTTGGCCTGGCTGCGCTCCTCGCCGGCCAGGCGGCCGGCCTCGCCTTCAAGCGCGGCGAGCTCACCCTGCGTTTCCTGCTGCTGCACGCCGCCGAGCGCACGCATGGCTTCGCGCAGCCGTTGCGCCGCCGCCCGGGCGCCCGCTTCGTCGTGCTGGTCGACGGCGCGGCGCATCGCATCCTCCGCTTGGCGCAGTTGAGCGAGCGCCTGCTGGATGCTCTGGCGTGAAGCCCGGCTGCCCAATCCCTGCGAGCCATTCTGCCCCGAGCGGCTGCCCGAAGCGCTGCCCGACTCCCCGGAAGAGTCTGCATCCCCTTGCGAGCTGTCACTCCCCTCGCTGCTCCCGGCCTGCTGACCGCGACTTCCTTGCGCGGCGTTGCGCGCGAGCTGCTCGAGCTGGCGCCGCAACTCATCGGCCTGACGGCGGAGCATCTCCTGCTCCCAGCGCTGCTCGGCGGTCTGCGCCTGATTGATCTTGCGCTGTGCGGAGAGCTCATCCTGCCGGCGCGCGAGCTCATCGAGCTTGCGCAAGGCTTCATCCACGGGATCGGCCCCACCGTTCGGGGAATTCTGCGACGAGGCGTCCTGGCGCGTCTCGTACTGATTCTTCTGCATGTCGAGCTCGAGATCGAAGAGGCTCGCGAGATCGCGTCCGGCGGAGTTGGGAGCCCCGCTGCCCGCCCCTCCCCTGCTGCCGAACGCCACCTGGATCTGGCGGAAAGTCGCCTCGGCGCGCAGCAGGTGCTGCAGCGCTTTCTGCTCATCGGGGAGCGCCGGCTTCCACTGGCCAGCACCGAGCTTGTCGGCCGCAGGGCCCATGGCATCCGCAGCTGCGTTCATCTCCTGCTGGAAGCTGCCGATCGCCTCGTTGGCCGCCGAGAGATCGCGCAGCTCGATCCGGCCGGCGAGCGAGAGCGACTGCGAGCGCAAGGTGCGCTGAACGTCCGAAAGAAACTTCGCCTGCTCCGCAGCCTGCTTCGGCGATGGCGTCGTCGAGCCCGCCTGCTGCCAGGTCGCCTGGATGATCTCCTTCTCGCGCTCGGTGATCTGCACCTCACCGTTGCCGAACCCGCCCCCGCCTCCCCCCGCCTGCTGCGACTGGGAGAACTCCCGCTCGAAGGGATCGATTTGAATGAAGCCGATGGCCGTGTGGGACTGCGTGCGCGCGTCCTGCGCCGAGGCATAGAAGCTCACGACATCGCCCGGCACGAGCTTCAAGTTCTCGAGGCTGATGACGGTCGCTCCGCTGGCCTTCTGGAGGCCATCCTGCTTGAGGAGCTTGACGGTCTTCTCGGGACCGCCGTTCACCGAATAGTGAAGTGAGAAGCCGCTTAGTCCGTAGGCATCCGCCGCCGTAGCGCCGACCGTCACTTCCTCGATGGGGCTCGCCCGATAGTCGCGCGCCGGCCGCGTGATGGCGACCTCCGGCGGCTTCACCTCTCCGGCCTCGATGAAATAGTCCTCCGAGATGCGCAGCGTCTCCCCCCCGCTTCGCACCGCGACATGATAAGCACCGTCGCGCTCGATCTTGATGAGGCCCCGATAGGTATCCGCCGTTGCACCCGCAAGTGGGATCTGCTGGCCGTCATCCAGCAGGAGCATCCCAGCGTGCATCGGCCGGTCCGTCTGCACTTCGAGCTCCGCCTCGGTGCCCGCGACGGCGCGTAGATCTCCACCGTGCGGCACGAGCGTATCCGCAAGCCGCGTCCATGGTGGATAGTGATAGCGAACTCTGATCGCGCTCACGACCGGCACGTCGGCCACTTTGAGGTGATAGTGAGGCGACCGGAGCGGTCCGACCTGGACGTAGTACTCGAGGTCTTCGGGAATGCCGGCGAACAGAAACTGGAAGCCCGAGCCCTGGGGCTGCGGCTCCATCGCAATGCGATCCCAACGGGTGGCGTTCTTGTAGCGCGCATAGATGTGCGCCTGATCCGTCTGCAGTCCGAGCGGTAGAGCGGTGATGAGCTCATCACCGTGACGGCGCACCGTCGCGTTGCCGGGACTCACGCGAACGTCATAAAGCGGGCTTGCGGGCGGCCCCGTCCAGAGCGCCGCGGCGCCGTATCCCCAGTAGCCGGGCGCGAATTTGATGAGCCACACGAGGACTCCGAGGCAGGCGAGCCCCGCTCCGGTCATCGCGACGAGCGCCGCATCGGGCACGATCTGCCTGGGGCTCGAGGCGCGTGCGATCCGCAAGGTATCGGCGGCCAGGAGCTCGAGGAACGGCTCGTCCGCGGTATTGCGATCGCGCTCCGCAAAGGTGAGCAGCCGCTGTTTGAAATCGGGGAACGTCCGCTCCGCCCGCCGCGCGGACCAGCGCTGCGTCAGGCGCCACAAAGGCAGCGCAAGCCCGAGCGCCGCTCCCGCTGCGAGGATGAGCCAGAGGATGCCGCGCGCGCTCCACAGGCTCGCCGAGGAGAATGCCAGCCGGTCGATGATGGACGTCAGAACGAGGGTCGACACGAGCGCCGAGCCGGCGAGCACCGCTGCGCCGCGCAGCGCAGCGGCGAGCCGCAGCCGGCTCTGCACGCGCTCCACGTACGAACGCAGTTCCTCGCTCGCGCTCACGGGGGGCCCTCCCGCAGGGTGCCGAGATACCGGCTGCCGACGGCGGATTCCGCCAATGCGGCGACCAGCAGCACCACCATAGCGTACCACCAGAGGCTGCGCGCCGCCGGAGCGGCCGGTGCCACGGTCGCTGCAGGCGCCGAGGCGCTCTCGCTCGAGCTGCCGCGCCAGAGCGCAAGCACGTCGGGCGCAATCGGCGTGAGATCCGACTCGCGCCGGTCGGGGTTGACGGCGATGAGGTCGCTGCGGCCATTCGCCAGCTGCAGCTCGTAGAAGCCCGCATGCGTGAGCCGCAGCCATTGCGCCGAGGCTGCGGCCTGCAGGGACAGCGGGCGGTGCCCCTCGGGATCGATGACCTCCACGCCGATCCCACGCTCCCGCGCCGCGCGCAGCGCCACGAACTGGTCCACGGTGCGCGGGCCGCTGCGCTCCTCGGTACCCGACAAGTAACGAATCGTGCGATCGACGAAGGCGACGAAGACCGGCCGAAGCGGCAAATCGTTGGTCAAATTGTCAAATCCCGATGCGAAGAGCACGACGTGCCCCTCGCCGAGGTCCTTCTCGAGAAGCAGCGGCGTGCCGTCGGAGAGCCGCAGGGCCACGCGCGAGCCGTTCGGATTGACGTTCGCGGCGAAGAAGAATCGCACCCCGTCCCACTGCGCCGGCTGCCCGACCGAAGGGTAGGTGCTGTCGGCGGCGCCGATCGTGGCGAAGCGCTCCGCCTCGCGGGAGTAGGCGTGCGCACCGTTCAGGGCGCTCCCGAAAACCGGCACCTCGCGCTCCTGAGCCGCCGCCGTACCGAGCGCGATCCACACGTTCCCGCCTCGCCGGACATACGCGAGCAGCCGATTCGCAAAGGCATCGGGCAGGCGCGCCACATCCGCAAGAACGACGAAGGCGTAGGCCGAGGGGTCTACCGCGGCGATGCGGTCGACGGTGAGCTTCTCGAGCTGAAACGCCGCGGGCGCGGCCGAGGCCAACGCGGTGCCGAAGTAAAGCGGCGAGCGCTCATCGGCGGCCTGATGGACGAACAGCCCGCGCTTGGGATCGGAGCGCTCGACGGCAAACCGGTACTCATCGTCCGCAGGCAGCGCATCGGCCGAATCGATCCGCACGGCGCAGCGGCTCAATCCATGCGGTACATCGAGCGAATCGAACTCGACCGTCGCGCGTCCCGAGGCCGGCACCTGCACGCGCTGCGTCGCCACCGTCCGTCCGTTCACGA
>JASHUC010000353.1 GCA_030040235.1 Gammaproteobacteria bacterium
CGGCGAAGCTCTTCGAATCCGCATCGCGCAGGATCGGCACGATCAGCCCGCGCTCGGTCGAGACGGCGACGCCGATGTCGTAGTACTCGTGGTAGATGATCTCGTTGGCGTCCACCGAGGCATTCACGATGGGAAAGCGCTTGAGGGCCTCGATGGAGGCCCGTACGAAGAACGACATGAATCCGAGCTTGACGCCCTCGAGCTTCTCGAAGCGCTCCTTGTGGCGCGCGCGCAGCTCCTGCACGGCCGTGAGGTCCACCTCGTTGAACGTCGTGAGGAGCGCCTGCGTGGACTGCGCCTCGAGGAGGCGCTGCGCGATCCTCTGACGGAGCCGCGACATCGGAACGCGCTGCTCGCTGCGGCCGGCGGCGCGACTCACCACGGGCGCAGCCGGCGGCTTCGCGAGATAGCCGATCACATCGCCCTTCGTCAGGCGCCCATCGCGACCGGAAGGGGGAATGGCCGTCGCATCGAGCCGGTTCTCCTCGACCAGCCGGCGCACCGAGGGGCTGAGCTTGCCGGGCGGCTTGGCCGCGGCGGGGGCAGCCGGGGCTGGCGCCGCGGCGAGGGCTGCCGGCGCGGGTGCTGCCGGCGCGGCGGAGGGCTTGCCCGCTGCGGTTGATGCGGGTGGCGCAGTGCCTGCGGCCCGCTCCTCGATGAGGGCGAGCACCTCGCCGCTCTTGACAGTCGTGCCGCCCTTCACTTTGAGCTCGCCCATCACGCCGTTCACCGGCGCCGGCACTTCGAGCACCACCTTGTCGGTCTCGAGGTCGGCGAGGTTCTCATCGCGGCTCACCGGCTCACCGGGCTGCTTGTGCCAGCCCACGAGGGTCGCCTCGGTGATTGATTCGGGCAGCTGCGGCACACGGATCTCGATCGTCATCGGAGAGCTCACAAACTCTTTCGCAGGGGAGTGACCATGAGGCGTGCCGTGTCGCGGCCGGTGTCCTCGGTTGCCGTGGCGCGCAGCGCCGCCTCGATGAGCGCCTGCTGCTCGGCCTCGTGGATCTTCATGATCCCGGTTGCCGGGGCGGCCGCGGGCGCGCGACCCGCATAGAGTATCGCGCGGTGCTGGCTCAGGCCCTCGAGGCGATGGCGGATCTGGTACCACGCGCCCTGATTCTGCGGCTCCTCCTGACACCAGACCACCTCGCGCGCGTTGCCATACGGGCGCAGCGCCGCCTCGTAATCCTCGCTCGGGAACGGATAGAGCTGCTCGATGCGCAGCACCGCGACGTCGCGCAGGCCCTCCTTGCGGCGCGCCTTGAGGAGATCGAAATACACCTTGCCGCTGCAGAACACGACGCGCCGCGCCTCGCGCGCGGGCACCTCATCCGTCTCGCCGATGACGCACGCAAAGCCGCCGCGGGTGAGGTCCTCGATGTGCGAGACCGACAGCTCGTGGCGCAGCAGGCTCTTCGGGGTGAGCACGATGAGCGGCTTGCGGAACGAGCGCAGCATCTGCCGGCGCAGCATGTGGAACATCTGCGCCGGGGTGGACGGCACGCACACCTCCATGTTCTGCTCGGCGCAAAGCTGCAGGAAGCGCTCGAGCCGCGCCGAGGAGTGCTCGGGACCGGCGCCCTCGTAGCCGTGCGGCAGCAGCAGAACGAGCCCGCACGCCCGGCCCCACTTCGCCTCCCCGGAGCTGATGAACTGGTCGATGACGACCTGCGCGCCGTTGGCGAAATCCCCGTACTGCGCCTCCCAGAGCGTGAGCGCATTCGGCTCGGTGGTCGAGTACCCGTACTCGAACCCCATCACGGCCTCCTCCGAGAGCACCGAGTCGATCACCTCGAAGCGCGGCTGATGATCGCGAATGTGCTCAAGAGGTATGTAGGTCGCATCCGTCGTCTGATCGTGCAGCACCGCGTGGCGATGGAAGAACGTGCCGCGCCCGCTGTCCTGGCCCGAGAGGCGCACCGAGAAACCATCATCGAGCAGCGCGGCATAGGCGAGCGTTTCGGCGCATCCCCAGTCGAGCGGCAGCTCCCCGGCGAGCATCTTGGCGCGATTTGCGACGATCTGCGCAACGCGCGGGTGCAGCGTGAAGCCCGGCGGGACCTCGATGATGCGCTTGCCGAGGGCGGCGAGCCGCTCCGGCTGAACGCTCGTTTGCACGCGCTCGCTCCAGTCCACGTGCTTGTACTTGCTCCAGTCCACCGTGAACTTGTTGCCGATCATGCCGAGGGAGGCGTGCGCCTGCGGGCGCCCCTGGTCGAGGCCCTGCCGGTAGCGCTCCATCATCTCCGCCGCGTCCTGCTCCGAGAGGACCCCAGCGGCGATCAGCCGATCGGCGTAGAGCTTGCGTGCCGTCGGATGCTGGCGAATGACGCGATACATCGCGGGCTGCGTCGCCGCCGGCTCGTCCGCCTCGTTGTGCCCGTGACGCCGGTAGCAGGTGAGATCGATCACCACGTCCTTGCGGAACCTCAGGCGGTATTCGAGCGCGAGCCGGCCGACGAACACGACCGCCTCGGGATCGTCGGCGTTCACGTGAAAGATCGGCGCCTCGAGCATCTTCGCGACATCGCTCGAGTAGATCGTCGAGCGCGCATCGCGCGGATCGGACATCGTGAAGCCCACCTGATTGTTCACGATCAAGTGCAACGTGCCGCCCGTGTAGAAGCCGCGCGCCTGCGAAAGCTGCAGCGTCTCCATCACGACGCCCTGCCCGGCGAAGGCCGCATCACCGTGAATGAGGAGCGGCACGACGCGCTCGCCGAGGGCGTCGCCGCGGCGCTCCTGCCGCGCCCGTACCGAGCCCTCGACCACCGGATCGACCACCTCGAGATGCGAGGGATTGAAGGCGAGTGCGACGTGCACGTTGCCCGCCTCGGTGCGCAGGTCGGCGGAGAAGCCCTTGTGATACTTCACATCGCCCGAGCCCTGCTCGTGGGCGAGGTCGTAGCGGCCTTCGAACTCGGAGAAGATCGCGAGCGGCGGCTTGCCGAGAACGTTGACGAGCACGTTGAGCCGGCCGCGGTGGGCCATGCCGATGACGAACTCCTCGATACGCGCGGCGCCACCCTGTTGAATGATGTCATCGAGAAGTGGGATGAGGGCATCGGCACCCTCGAGCGAGAAGCGGCGCTGGCCGACGTACTTGGTGTGCAGATAGCGCTCGAGCCCTTCGGCGCTCGTCAGCTGCCATAGGATGTTGCGCTGCTCCGCGGCGCTGAAGCGATGGCGCACTCGCCCGGCCTGGAATCTATCCTGCAACCACAGCCGCTCCTCGGAGTTCGACACGTGCGCGAACTCCGCGCCGATCGTGCCGGCGTAAATCGCCTCGAGCTGCGCGAGGATGTCGCGCAGCTTCATGCGCTTCGCGATGGCCTCGGTGCGGCTGCCAGTGAAGAATTCGGTGTCGAGATCCGCCGCGCCCAGCCCGAAGTAATCGAGCGCGAGCACCTTCGGCCGGGGTTGCGCCACGAGCCCGAGGGGATCGACCTGCGCGATCAAATGCCCACGATTGGACCAGATTTGAATGAGCCGCGAGACCGCGGCCTGCTTGGCGCTCGCGGCCGAGCCCACCTGCCCCGGCGCGCCGCTCGCACCAGGCGTCGCGTGTGCGCGGGCCACGATCGCCGCCTCGACCGGGGCTCGGGGGCGCTCCGAGGAGCTGCGCGGCCCGAGGCGCTCGAAGTACTCGCGCCACTGCCCCGGCACGCTCGCCGGATCATTCAGGTAGTGCTCGTAGAGAAACTCTTCGAGGTAGGCGGCATTGCCGCCGTACAGGGGGGTCGGTTGGAGCATGCGCATCTGCAAGCGGCGTGCCCCGGAGTGTAGCGGAAGGGGCGCTGCGAGGAAATGTCGGACCGCACGCGGGTCGCGGCACGACGCCCGCCCCCGGGCTCGGTAACTAGGGTGCGATCCTCTGCAGCAGCCACACCTCGTAGAGGACGAGCGCACTGTAACCGGCGAGCACCGCCCACAGCAGCGCCCCCACCGGCACGCGACGGCCGAACGCACGCACGCGGGCGAGCGCCGTGAGCAGGATCACACCTGCCGCTGTGAGTGCGAACTTGACGGCCGCGAAGAACTGCGGATCTCCCCGCACGAGCGCCGCCATGATCGGGTTCTCCTCGAGAACGCCGTAGTGCTGAAGCAGCGTCAACGTGAGCAGCGCGTCGGCCGCTGACAGCAACAGGATGAGCAGCGCGATGACGAGCCACTTCGGCTCATACCAGTCGGCGGAGACCGCACTGTTGTCATGCGCGCGTCGCGCTCCGCGCCGGCGCGGGTTGAGCCCGCCGGCGAGCAGCGAACGCAGGGTGTGTGTTCTGCGATCACTTGCCCTGCGCCGCTCGGCCTCGGCACGCCGCTCGCCCGTCGATGGCGCCCCGCCGAGCGCTGCAGCGGACCCGATATGCGGCGACTCTGGCACTGGCGTTGATTCCCCGGCTGGCTTCCTTCCCCTGCGATGCACCATTGTAGCTACCTCGATGCGGCCTCGCTTGTCCAAAACGTCGCGCCCGCAGAGGCGATACGCGTGCGGCCGATGCGCGGTTGGCGAATGCCCTCGCGAGGCGCCTTAAGTTCAATCAAGGGCCGCGGCTGCGCTGCGCGCCGCGAGCGCGCACGAGCGCAGCTACCTCTCACGCGTGCTCTCAGGCAACCGGCCCGAGCACTGAGTTCGGGGACGCCCGGGGCCGAGCAGGGGCAGGATTCGTGCCGCGCAGGTA
>JASHUC010000354.1 GCA_030040235.1 Gammaproteobacteria bacterium
CGGTGGAGGCCACCTGAGCGGCGTCGCGATCGCGGCGAAGGGGCTCTCGCCCGGCATTCGCGTGATCGGCGCGGAGCCTGCGGCCGCGGATGATGCCGCGCGCTCGTTGCGCGCCGGACGCCTCATTCCGGCGGGCAATCCCAACACGATCGCCGACGGGCTGCGCAGCTCCCTGGGCGAGATCCCCTTCTCATTGATCCGGACTCACGTCGATGACATTGCGATCGCGAGCGAGGCGGCGATCGTCGCCGCGATGCGCATCGTCTGGGAGATCATGAAGATCCTGATCGAGCCTTCCGCGGCCGTTCCGGTCGCCGTGCTGCTCGACCGGGCGCTGCCCGTGAACGGCCAGCGCGTCGGGGTCATCCTCTCGGGCGGCAACGTGGATCTCGATCGTCTGCCGTTCTAGACATACCCTCCGGGGTGCCACAGTCCGAGCACGCCGATGATGATCAGGTAGATCGCGACGATGTAGTTGAGAAGCTTCGGCATGATGAGGATCAGAATGCCGGCGATGAGGGCGACGAGCGGACCGAGGGCGATCGTGAAATGCATGCTTCGACCTTTCGTGAGGACGCCGGGAGAGCGTCTTAGCTATACGAACGGGAAGATCGTAAGTTCCGCCCTCAGGCGGTCCGCTGCACCGTGAGCACGTTCGGAACTTCCTTGAAGCGCTTGGTGAGGCGGGCGAGCTGATCGAGATCGCGCACGGCGAGGCGCACGGCGACGTGCGCAGTTCCAGCGTCGTGATCCGTCGTGGTGCTCATCTCCTCGATGCTGAGGCGCTCCTGCGTGATCAGGTCGGTGAGATCGCGCACCAGGCCCCGGCGGTCGTAGGCGGCGACGGCGAGCTGCACGGCCAGGAGGTCCTCCGAATCACCTTGAGTCCAGTCGACCTGCAGAATGCGCTGCGGCTTGACCGACTGCATGCGCGCGAAGCTCGGGCAATCCCTACGGTGGATCGTGACGCCGCGGCCGACCGTCGCATACCCGACGATGGGCTGAGGGCGAATGGGTGCGCAGCAGCGTGCGAGCGTGATCGGCAGATCCCCGACACCCTCGATCTCGACGGGACTGCGCCGCTTGGCGCTGGCCCGGCGCGGGATGCGCCTGGGCTCGGGCTCGGTGCGGTTGAGCTGTCGAGCGATCGCCTGTGCGAGCTGGGTCGCGGTGACCGCCCCTTCGCCGAGCAGCTGGTACAGCTCCTCGGTGTTGCGCGCCGAGAGTACCTGCAGGAGCGACCCGAGCAGCTCGGGGCCCGCGCCGGCGCGGGTGAGCTCGCGCTCGGCGATCGAGCGGCCGGCCGCGCGATTGTCACCGCTGTCCTGCTGGCGAAACCACGCGCGCACTTTCGAGCGGCTGCGCGGCGAGGCGAGGTAGCCGAGCTCGGGGGCGAGCCAGTCGCGGCTCGGCGCGGGGTGCTTGCCGGCAATGATCTCGACCACCTCACCGTTCGAGAGCGGGTGGGTGAGGGGGACGATGCGCCCGTTGACCTTCGCCCCGCGGCAGCGATGGCCGAGGTTGCTGTGCACGTGGTAGGCGAAGTCGAGCGGCGTCGAGCCGCGCGGCAGGTCCACCACTTCGCCGTTCGGCGTGAGCGCGTAGACGCGATCTGCGAACAGCTGCTCGCGCACGCGCTCGAGGAAGTCGCGCTCGGGGGCGCCCGCCGCGCCCGGCTTGAGCAGGCGCCGCACCGCCTCGATCTTGCGCTCGTAGGTGAGATCCCGTGGGCCGCCTTCCTTGTACTGCCAGTGCGCTGCGATGCCGAGCTCGGCATGCTCGTGCATCTCGCGCGTGCGGATCTGAACCTCGACCACCGCACCGCCCGGCCCGACGATGGCCGTGTGGATCGAGCGGTACTGATTGTCCTTGGGCGTTGCGATGTAGTCGTCGAACTCGCTCGCCACATAGCTCCAGCGGCCGTGCACGAGCCCGAGCGCCGCGTAGCAGTCCCGCACCGAGGCGGTGATGATGCGCACCGCCCGCACATCGAAGATGGCCTCGAACGGCAGCTGCTTGCGCTCCATCTTCCGGTGGATGCTGTAGATGTGCTTGGGGCGCCCGGAGACCTCGGCCTCGATGCCCGCGCCGGCGAGCTCGGCGCGCAGCGTCTCGCAGAGCGCGTCGATGTAGCGCTCGCGGTCGGCGCGTTTCTCGTTGAGCGCAGTCGCGATCTGGTGATAGGCCTCGGGTTGCAGATAGCGGAAAGCGAGATCCTCGAGCTCCCACTTGAGCTGCCAGACCCCGAGCCGGTTGGCGAGCGGCGCGAACACGGCGCGCGCGGCGCGGGCCAGGCGCTCGCGCTCGGCGGGCGGGAGCTCCCGGGCGCGCCGCAGCCGTACGAGCTCGATCACGAGCCTCGCGAGCACCAGCCGCGGATCGCTCGCGACCGCGATGAGCATCTTGCGAACCGCTTCGGCCTGGCGCGCATCGAGGCCCGCGGCCTCCGACCAGCCGCGCGCGAGCCCGAGGTCTCCCAAGCGCGACAGATCGTGCGCCGTGCGTGCGGCACCTGCGCCGGCCAGCGTCTCGAGCTGCGCCGCTCCGGGGGCTCCTGGGGCGAGCAGCGGCAGGGCGAGGACCGCCGTTGCGAGCTCGGCATCAAAGGAAAGCGCGCCGGTGAGCTCGGCGGCGGCCGCGGCCGCGGCGAGCACCGCCGGCGGCAGTTGCACGGCGTGCTCGATCCTCGCACGGACGCTCGCGATCGAGCTCAGAATTTCGGGCGGGTAGAGTTGAGCGGTTTCCACGTGAGCCGTGCGCGACCGCTGCAGACGACGCCGGTCGGAATCTCTGACAGGGGCCCGGGAGCGTGTCGCCGAGCTGGAATGCCGCTATGATACGCGATTGAGCCGCGGTGCGGCGCCGCTGCCCCGCTCGAGCCGTGTACAGCGTGCGATTCGAAGGTTACGGGCCCGGCGATTCCGCCGTCATGGTCGAGTGCCACACCGCAGACCGTGCGCGGATGAAGGCAGAGGTCCGCCGCGCCCTGCTGGGCCATGGCGGTCGGTTGGGAGCGACGGGGTCGGTCGCCTACCTGTTCAAGCAGGTCGGTCTGCTCGAGTTCCCGCCCACTCAACAACCGGAGCGGCTGGCGGGGCTCGCCTGGAAGGCAGGAGCCGAAGAGGTCGTGAGCGCTGCGAAGGGGTCGATGCGGGTCCTCACGGACCCTCTGGAGCTCGGGGCCGTGCGCTCGAGCCTCGAGGAAGCGGGCTTTCCCGCCGGGCGCAGCGAGGTCACCTGCCGCGCAGCCGCCACGGTGCCGCTTGCGGGCGCGCCGGCTACGGAAATGGTGCAGCTGTTCCAGGCGCTCAGGGCGCTCGAGGGCGTTGAGGCCGTCTACACGAATGCCGAGATTGCGGGCGAGGTCCTGGCGGGCGTTTGATCCGGACGCGGCTCACGGGGGGGCTGCGTCCCTGGCGCCCGCGTCCGGCAGCGTGCGCGTGCGCATTCTCGGACTCGACCCCGGTTCGCGCTGCACGGGCTACGGGCTCATCGACTGGGTCGGCACCGATTCGGTGCACGTGGCGCACGGCTGCGTCGTCGCGCGCGAGGGCTCGATGGCGGAGCGGCTGCGCGTGATTTTCGAGAGCATCGAGCGGCTCATCGCACAGCACCGGCCGGATGAGATCGCGGTGGAGCGTGTATTCGTGAATCGCAACGTCGACAGCGCGCTCAAGCTCGGACAGGCACGCGGGGCGGCCCTGAGCGCCGTGCCGCGGGGCACGCCGGTCTTCGAGTACGCTCCGCGCGCCGTGAAGATGTCGATCGTCGGATTCGGCGGCGCGGATAAGCGTCAGGTGGCGCACATGATGTGCGCGCTGCTGTCGGTCGCCGGCAGCATCGCCGTCGATGCGAGCGATGCGCTCGCCGTCGCCGTGTGCCACGCGCATTCCCGGCGCTGGGCCGAGCGCGTGCCTGCGGCTCTCATCGCGGGTGGCTCGTCGCGATGATCGGATCGCTCCACGGGCGGGTCGTCGCGAAGAGTCCGCCACAACTGACGGTCGAGGTGGGCGGTGTCGGGTACGAGCTCGAGGCCCCGATGTCCACGTTCTTTCGCCTGCCGCCCATCGGGCAGGACGTGAGGCTGCTCACGCATCTGGTGGTGCGCGAGGACGCACACGTGCTCTATGCCTTCGCCACCGAGGAGGAGCGGCGGCTGTTTCGCAGCCTGCTCAAGGTCTCGGGCGTCGGTCCGAAGATCGCGCTCGCGCTGCTCTCCGGCGTGAGCGTGGAGGCCTTTGCGCGCTGCATCCAGGGCGAGGATGTGGGGGCCCTCACGCGCGTGCCGGGGATCGGCCGCAAGACCGCCGAGCGGCTGCTCATCGAGATGCGGGACAAGGTGGGTGTCCTGAACGGGGCCCTCGACGGGGACGGCGCGCGCAGCCCCGCACGTCCGGCGCCCCAGACCCCGGCGGGGGAGGCCTTCGATGCGCTCGTCGCGCTCGGCTACAAGCCCGCCGAGGCCTCGCAGTTGCTCGAGGCCGCCGGTCCCGGTACACACTCGACCGAGGAGCTGATCCGGCGGGCCCTCAAGAGCACGGTACGCGAGTGAGCGGCGGATTCGAAGCGCGGAAGCGGCGAGGTGGCGCATCTTGAACGCTGAACGAATGGTGAGTCCCGAAGCGCGCCAGGACGATGAGGCCGTCGAGCGAGCGATCCGCCCCCGGCGCCTCGAGGAGTATGTCGGGCAGGCGCAGGTGAAGCGGCAGCTCGAGGTGTTCGTGAGCGCCGCTCGCCAGCGCGTCGAGGCGCTCGATCACGTGCTCATCTTCGGTCCCCCGGGGCTCGGCAAGACCACGCTCGCGCACATCATCGCGGCCGAGCTCGGCGTCAATTTGCGCCAGACCTCGGGCCCCGTGCTCGAGCGGCCCGGCGACCTCGCGGGGCAGTTGACGAACCTGCAGCCGCGGGACGTGCTCTTCATCGATGAGATCCATCGTCTGAGCCCGATCGTCGAGGAAGTCCTCTATCCCGCGATGGAGGACTGTCAGCTCGACATCATGATCGGGGAGGGGCCCGCGGCGCGCTCGATCAAGCTCAATCTGTCGCCGTTCACCCTGGTTGGCGCGACGACTCGGGCCGGACTGCTCACCTCGCCGCTGCGCGACCGGTTCGGCATCGTGCAGCGACTCGATTTCTACGGCGTCGAGGACCTCGAAAAGATCGTGGTGCGCTCGGCGGGTATACTGCGCGTCGCAATCGATGCCGGTGGCGCGCGCGCCATCGCCCAGCGCTCCCGCGGGACTCCGCGTATCGCCAATCGACTGCTCCGGCGGGTGCGCGACTATGCGCAGGTGCGGGCCGACGGCCGCATCGACGAACGCGTGGCCAAGGAGGCTCTCAACATGCTCGAGGTCGATCCCGAGGGCTTCGATACACTCGATCAGAAGCTGCTGACGATCATCATGGACAGATTCGGCGGCGGTCCGGTCGGGATCGAGAGCATCGCCGCGGCGCTCGGGGAGGATCGCGGCACGCTCGAGGAGGTGATCGAGCCGTTCCTGATCCAGCAGGGCTTTCTCGCGCGCACCGCGCGCGGCCGGGTCGTGACGGCGCATACCTATCGGCATTTTGGGCGCAAGGAGCCCGCGAGCCCGGGGTCGATGCCGCTCGCACTGGAGCCCCCCAAGTGAGGGGATTCCGCTCGAGGCAGCGCGTGTACTGGGAAGATACGGACGCAGGCGGTGTGGTCTATTACGCAAACTACCTCAAGTTTTTCGAGCGCGCGCGCACCGAGTGGCTGCGCGCGCTCGGCTTCTCGCAGCAGCGGCTCGCCAAGGAGCCGGGGATCCTTTTCGCCGTGACGAACGTCGAGGTGAGCTATCAGCGTCCCGCGCGGCTCGATGACGAGCTCCTCGTCACGTGCGAGCTCGCGCGCGCCGGTGCCGCGTCCCTGTCGTTCAGGCAACAGATTTATCGCGCGGCCCCCGATGGGCACGCCGCATCCGCTGCAGCCGACCCGGGCGAGCTGCTCACCACGGCGCAGGTGCGCGTCGCCTGCATCGATGCGCAGGCGCTGCGCCCGCAGCGGTTACCCGATTTTCTTCAGGATCTGCTTGCGAAGCAGGAGGAGCGGGCCTGAGATGCCGCAAGATCTATCCCTCGTTCGTATCGTCATGCAGGCGAGTGTGCCGGTGCAGATCGTCATCGGTCTGCTCGCCTTCGCCTCGCTCATGTCGTGGGCCATCATTTTTCAGAAACGCATGGTCACCCGCCGGGCGCGCCAGGAGGCCGACCGGTTCGAGAACACCTTCTGGTCGGGCGGGGATCTCGCCCAGCTCTACCGCGGGATCGAATCGCGTGGCGGGGCGACGGGCATGGCGAGCATCTTCGAGTTCGGGTTCCGCGAGTTTGCGCGCCTGCGCCAGCAGGGCTCGGTGCCGACCGACCAGCTGCTCGAGGGCGCCCGGCGCGCCATGCGCGTGGCGCAGCTCAAGGAGATCGATCGGCTCGAGTACAGCCTCGCGACCCTTGCGACGGTCGGCTCGACGAGCCCGTACGTCGGGCTCTTCGGCACCGTGTGGGGCATCATGAGCGCGTTCTCCTCGCTCGGGAACGTTCAGCAGGCCACGCTCTCGATGGTGGCGCCCGGAATCTCCGAGGCGCTGATCGCGACCGCGATCGGCCTTTTCGCCGCGATTCCGGCCGTGGTCGCCTTCAACCGCTACGCTGATCAGGTCGGCCGGCTCGAGATGCGCTACGACGCCTTCATGGAGGAGTTCTCCTCGATCCTGCAGCGCCACGCCTCGCGCACACCGGAGCGCGCGAGCGCTGCCCCCGTGCACAGCGCCAGCGCCGGAGGGCATTGATGGCACAACTCACGCGGGGACGGCGCCTGATGGGCGAGATCAACGTCGTCCCCTACATCGATGTGATGCTGGTGCTGCTCATCATTTTCATGGTGACGGCGCCCCTTCTCACCCAGGGCGTCAAGGTCGAGCTGCCGAAGGCGGGTGCCGAGGCGCTCGAGCCCACGAACTCGAACCCGCTCGTGCTGTCGATTGATCGGGAGGGTAGGTTGTACTTGAACGTGGGCAGCAATCCGCGCGAGCCTCTGGATGAGGCCACGGTCGAGGTTCGGGCGGCTGCGGCGCTGCAGCGAAGCCCCGACCTGCACGTGTTTCTCAAGGCGGACCGCCGCATCGAGTACGGTCAGGTGATGAGCGCCATGGTCATCCTGCAGCGTGCAGGAGCGAAGAAAATCGGCATGGTAAGCGACCCTCTTCCCCAGCCCCCGAAGCGAAGCTGACCGGCTCGCCCGAGCTCATGACAGAGCTGGAACACCGCAGCGATCGCTGGGTCTCCGCTACGCTATCGGTGCTAATGCACGGGGCGCTGGTCGGCGCGCTCGTGTACGGCTGGTGGAGCTTCCGCCATGCCGCGAGCCAGCAGCCGATGCCCGCGATCGATGCGACCGTGGTGGGCTCCCAGGCGCTCAACGGCGGAGGGCCCCCGAAGCACGCATCACCCCCCCACCACGTGGCCGCAATTCCGCCGCCGCCCCCGCCCATCGAGGACGACCAGACGACTCCGACGCCGCCTCCCGCTGTGCCTGAGCCCAAGCCAAAGCCCGTAGACACTGCAGCCGAACAGCAATCGCAAGCCGAGGCGCAGGAGCGGGCGGACCAGCAGCGCAAGGCGGAGGAGGAGAAGGCCGAGCGCAAGGCGCAGCAGGAGCAGGAGGCGAAGGCCGAGGCTGAGCGCAAGGCGAAGGAGGAAGCGGCGGCGAAGGAGCGGGAGCGGCTCGCGGAGGCCAAGCGCAAGGCGGACGAAGCGCGCAAGGCCGAGGAGGCGCGCCGCGCGGCGGAGGCCCAGGAGCTCGCCGCCAACCAGTCCGATATCCAGCAGAACATCGACAGCGAGGAGCGCTCGCTCGCGGCACAGTCAGGCCCGGCCATTGCGAGCTGGAAACAGCTGATCGAGGCGCGGATCCACCAGGCCTGGATCCAGCCGCCCACCGTGCGCTCGGGGCTCGACTGCACCCTCACGGTGACGCAGGTGCCGGGCGGCCAGATCGTCAACGTGAAGCTCGGTTCCTGTAACGGAGATGCAGCAGTGCAGCAATCGATCGTGGATGCCGCCTATCGCGCCTCGCCCCTGCCTGCGCCACCCGACCCTGCGCTGTTCGTCCGCGAGCTCACCGTTCATTTCAC
Organism: Gammaproteobacteria bacterium; assembly: GCA_030040235.1. The sequence continues at coordinate 8,154 of JASHUC010000354.1, forward strand.
TCACAACGACTCGACCACACCATGACAGTTTTGAAGAGCCGATCAAGCGCCGGCGCGGCCCTGCTCGGCGCAGCGTTCCTGACCTGCGTCGCGCTCACCGCACGCGCGCAGCTGCAAATCGAGGTCACCTCGGGCGTCACCGACCCCATTCCCATCGCCATCGTGCCGTTCGCAGGTGGAGCGGCGGCCGACCCGACCGCGGGGTCCGACGTTGCGGGCGTCGTCGAGCACGACCTCGAGAGCACCGGCCGCTTCCGCCCCATGCCGCGCAATCAGATGCGGACAACGCCGGCCGACGCCAAGGACGTGGTGCTGCCCGACTGGCGCGCCGCCGGCAATGACTACGTGGCCGTCGGCCGCGTGAGCGCGCTCGATGGCGGGCAGCTCGCGGTGGATTTCCAGCTCCTCAATGCGCTCGATAGCGAGCAGCTCGCGAACCAGCGCTTCGCCGGTCCCCCGAGCGCACTGCGCGATGCCGCCCACCGCGTGAGCGATGTGATCTACCAGAAGATTCTCGGCGTACCCGGCGCGTTCGCGACGCGCATCGCGTACGTCGCCGTGGAAGGGGCGCCTCCCGCGCAACACTTCCAACTCGTCGTCGCGGATGCCGACGGCGCCAACGCGCACGTGGTGCTCGACTCGCGCCAGCCGGTGATGTCGCCGGCCTGGTCCCCCGATGGCAACTGGCTCGCGTACGTCTCGTTCGAGAACAGGCGCTCGACGGTGTACGTTCAGCAAGTCAAGACCGGCGCTCGCCAGCTCGTCTCCGCGCGCGCCGGCATCAACGGAGCACCGTCCTGGTCGCCGGACGGGCACAAGCTCGCCCTCGCGCTGAGCGGCAGTGACGGCAATCCCGAGATCTACACGCTCGATCTGTCGAACCAGCAGCTCACGCGCCTTACCGATGACCCCTCGATCAATACCGAGCCGGTATGGGCCCCCGACGGGCGCTCGATCTACTTCACCTCCGATCGCGGCGGCGGTCCCCAGGTCTACCAGATCGTGTTCGGCCCCGACCAGCGTCCGAAGCGGATCACCTTCGACGGGACCTACAATGCGCGTCCGCGCATCTCCCCGGATGGCACCCAGCTCGCGACCGTGAGCCTCGAGCAGGGCGGCTACTGCATCGCCGTGCAGGATCTGGCGAGCGGCACCGTCCGGGTGCTCTCGCAAGGCCCGCTCGACAGCTCACCGAGCTTCGCACCGAACGGCGCGATGCTCATTTATGCGAGCACCGACCACGGCCAGGTGGTCCTGAAGCGCGTCTCGCTCGATGGTCTCACCTCGCAGCGACTCGCCTCGAGCCACGCCGACGTGCGCGATCCGGTGTGGGGACCGTTTCTGCACCCCTGAATTGTGTTAAAAAGCCCGCACAAACGGAGGGTATGTGATGCGTAGAACCTTGCCAGTCCTCTTGGCCGCCGCCGCGCTGCTGCTCACGGGCTGCGCGCACAAGCCGCCGCAGCCTTCGTCCCAGAGCGGTTCGGCGGTGCCGGCAAACCAGGGGGCGGGAGCCGAATCTTCGGGCGCTGCGGGCGCCAACGCGAACGGGTCCGCCGGTGCCAACGGGGGCGAGGAGGGACAGGGCCCGGGCGAGGGCTTGCTCGCCAAGCGCACCATCTATTTCGATTTCGACAGCAGCGAGATCAAGGGCGATGGCACGGACATCGTCTCGGCGCATGCGAAGTACCTGTCCATGCACCCGAACATTCACGTGCGCCTCGAAGGCAACACCGACGAACGCGGCTCGCGCGAGTACAACATCGGCCTCGGCGAGCGGCGCGCACAGGCCGTGCGGCGCGCGTTGCTGCTGCAGGGCGCCTCGGATGCGCAGATCAGCACCGTGAGCTACGGCGCCGAGCGCCCGGTCGATGCCGGCCACGACGAGGCGGCCTGGGCCAAGAACCGCCGCGTCGATATCGTCTATTTGAAGTGATCGGCGGAAGATAACGCTCGCGAGCCGCGCGGAGGCGAGCTCCCCCGCGGGGACGCTCGCGCGAAGCGGCACAGGAGGAGGTGCTCTCATGCGCACGATGATCGCTTGCGCGGGCCTCGGGCTTGCGGTGCTCACCTTTGCAGGCTGCGCCACCACACCGGAGGAAGATCCGGTGCTGCAGGGCAGGCTCACCAACCTCGATTCGAGGACCACGCGGATCGAGCGGGTGATCTCGAATCAGAGCCTGCTGTCGCTCGCGCAGAACATCGAGCAGCTGCAGGACCAGGTGCGGATTCTGCAGGGACGCGTCGATGAGCTCGAGAACCAGAACGAGGCGCTGCGCAAGCAGCAGCTCGCCTTCTATAACGATCTCGATCGGCGCATCGGCCGGCTGAGCGCGGGCGACGGGGGCGGCGCCGGTGGTGGTGCGGGTGCCGGGTCCACCGGATCGAACGTCGCGCCCTCCACCATTGCGCCGGGGACCGAGCAGAGCGCCTACATGCAGGCGCTCGATCAGCTCAAGAACGGCAAGTATCCGGACGCCGTCAGCAGCCTCGAGCAGTTCCTCTCGACGTACCCCAAGAGCGATCTGGCCGACAACGCGCAGTACTGGCTCGGCGAGTCGTACTACGCGTCGAAGAATTTCCCCAAGGCGGCCGAAGCCTTCAAGGCAGTCATTGATCAATATCCCAACTCGCGCAAAGCCCCCGATGCGCTCCTCAAGCTCGGCTACACTCAGTTCGAGCTCAAGCAGTATCCCGAGTCGCACGCGACACTCACGGATGTGGTACGGCGCTTTCCGGGCACCGATGCTGCGAAGCTCGCCAGCGACCGGCTGCAATTCTTCTCTGCGAGCGGCCAGTCGAGCACCGGTGCGCAGTGAGCGCCCGGATCCTATGCGTGCGCAATGTCGCGCCTGAAGGTCACGGAGGTCTTTCACTCGCTGCAGGGCGAGGCCGATAGCGTCGGGATACCGACCGTATTCATTCGACTGACCGGCTGTCCTCTGCGCTGCCAGTACTGCGATACCGCCTACGCCTTTCACGGCGGGGAGTGGTGGACGATCGCGGCGCTCGTCCGTCGCGTCCACGAGCTCGGCTCGCGATATGTCTGCGTCACCGGCGGGGAGCCGCTGGCGCAGAAAAGCTGCCTCGAGCTTCTCTCGAGACTCTGTGACGAGGGGTTGCGGGTCTCGCTCGAGACGAGCGGCGCGATGTTGCTCGATGCGGTCGACCCGCGCGTGGTACTCGTCGTCGATGTGAAGACGCCCGGCTCCGGGGAGGAGCGGCGCAACCGCTACGGGGAGCTCGGTCGTCTCACCCCGAAGGATCAGACGAAGTTCGTGATCTGCAGCCGCGAGGACTACGAATGGAGCCGCGCGAAGCTCGAGGAGCTCAAGCTCCCCGAGCGCTGCTCGGTGCTCTTCTCCCCGAGCCACGGCGAGCTCGCCGCGCGCGAGCTCGCGGACTGGATCCTCGAGGACCGGCTTCCGGTGCGATTTCAGATCCAGCTCCACAAATACCTGTGGGGGAATGTGGCGGGAAAGTGATGACCGAAGATCGTGCCGTGGTGCTCTTGTCCGGCGGGCTGGATTCGGCGACGACGCTCGCCATCGCTCGCGGTCGCGGCTTCGCCTGCTTTGCGCTCTCGGTCGAGTACGGTCAGAGGCATGTCGCCGAGCTCAATGCCGCGGCAAAGGTCGCACGCACCCTCGGTGCAGCGGAGCACCGTGTGATGCACATCGATCTCGCCGGCATCGGCGGCTCGGCGCTCACGGATCACCGGATCGCCGTTCCGGAGAGCCCCACGAGCGGCATCCCCGCCACCTACGTTCCGGCGCGCAACACGATGATGCTCGCCCTCGCCCTCGGGTGGGCCGAGGTGCTCGCCGCGCGCGATATCTTCCTCGGCGTGAACCACCTCGATTACAGCGGGTATCCGGATTGCCGCCCCGAGTTCATCGCGGCATTCGAGCGCCTCGCGCAGCTTGCGACCAAGGCAGGTGTGGAAGGCAACCCATGCCGCATCCACGCTCCGCTCATCGAGTGGACGAAGGCGCAGATCATTCGCGAGGGCGTGCGGCTCGGGCTCGACTACGGCATCACCGTCTCGTGCTACCAGCCGGACGATGAGGGACGCGCGTGCGGACGGTGCGACTCGTGCCGGATTCGCCGCGCGGGGTTCGAAGGGGCCGGTGTGGCGGATCCGACGCGATATCGCTAAGTCTCGAAGCCACGAATCCTCGCGAAGTCCTCGAGCCCGGCACGATCGGTCTCCAAGCGATTGATCGGTGCGGACTCGTCGCGATAGCCGAGCGACATGCCGCAGAAGAGCATCAGCTCGGGCGGCATCCCGAGAAACTCGGCGACCGTCTGGTGCCATCCGGCCCAGGACTCCTGGGGACAGGTGTGCAGGCCGTGCTCGCGCGCGAGCAGCATGATGTTCTGCATGAACATGCCGATGTCGGCCCATTGATCCTGGCCCATGATCCGATCGAGCGCGAAGAAAAGCCCCACGGGGGCGCCGAAGAACTCGTAGTTCCTGGCGTACTGCTTGAGCCGCCGCTCCCGCTCCTCGCGTCCGATGCCGATCAGCGCATACAGATCCTCACCGCATTTGAAACGCCGGGAGCGATACGGCTCCTTGAGGTTCGGCGGGTAGATGTTGTACTCGGTACCCTCCCCGAGCGGATGATCGACGGCCTTGGCGCGCACCTTCGCGATCAGCGCCTGCAGAGGCTCTCCCGTCAGGACGTAGACGAACCACGGCTGCAAGTTGCCGCCGGACGGCGCGCGCCGCGCGGCATCGAGGATCTGCCGTATGGTCGCCTGCGGCACCGGCGTGTCGAGGAATGCACGGCAGCTCATGCGAGTGGCGATGGCTTGTGAGACGTTCAAAGAGACCCTCCGCTTACGACCCGCCCAGGGTCATCTCGATGAAGGTGTAGTGGTCCGCTTTCTCGGCGGCTTCCTGGCTCAACGAGGTGCCGAAGTGCCCAGAATCGGAATCGGTTCGAAAGAGGATCGGGTTTGGGCCGGAGTTGGCCGCGCGAAGCGCGGCGCCGTATTTGCCGCTGTTCCAGGGCGCGACGCGGTTGTCGTTGAGGCCCACATCGAGCAGTACCGCCGGATAGGCGACGTGCGGCTTGATGTGAAGGTAGGCGTCCATCTCGTAAAGCGACTCGAATCCTTCGGGGGTCCTCGGGTCGCCGAATTCCGCATACTGATTCGCGCCGTTCGTATCTACCCCGAGCCGTGTGGGGTTCAGCATGCCGGCATGGCTGATGGCGGCGCCAAAATGGGTCGGAAACCGGTCGATCGCGCCTCCGACGATGATGCCGCCCGCGCTTGCGCTGTAGAGCGCGATCCGTTTGGGATTGCTGTAGCCCATCGCCGTGAGCGCATCGGCCGCGGCCACGAAATCCTCGATGCTGTGATGCTTCTGAATCCCCTTGCCGGCGAGCCGCCAGGCATCGCCCTTCTCGCCGCCACCCCGAATTCCGGCAATGACGTACAGATGGCCTGCCGCCACCCATTCCAACATCATCGGGTCGAAGCTCGGTTGATCGAGCATGATGCCGTAAGCGCCGTACGCCAGGACGATCGCAAGCGTTTTGCCATCGGGCCTGTAGTGGGCGGGCTTGAGAATGGTGACCGGCACGCGAGTGCCGTCGAGGCTCTTGGCCTGCGCCGTCTCGGTCTCGACCAGCGCGCTGTAATCGCGCGGCGAAGATGCACCGAGCTTCAGATCCGTGAGCGCACCGGCATGCGGATCGTAGTCAAAGAGCGTTCGCGGTCGCGTCCACCCCTGATAGGTGAAGATCATGCCGTTGCGCTGCGTGTCGGAGTCGATCAACGCCGCCTGGCCGTCGAAGGGGAGGTCGAGTGCATGCGCCTTCCCGTCTTCCCCGAGACGCAGCAGCCCGTCAACGCCCTGGCGCGTGCGCTTGACGTAGAGCCCGTCGCGGGCCGCAGTGATCCCGGTCACCACCCAATCGGGATCCTGCGCGAGGAGCACATGCGCGTTGGCGAGACTTGCGTGTGGACGCGAGAGGTCCAGAGCAAGCACCTGACCGTTGGGCGCCTGCCGAACGGATTGCAGGTACAGCGCGTTGCCGCGCAGGGCGGCGCCCGTGACGCCGTCGGCGTAGCCGACGAGGCAATGGAAGTGCGGGGCGGGGCGCAGCAGCGCGTGCGTCTTGATCGCACAGATGCGCACCTCCGGACGCGCTCCCCCGATGAGCATGAGAGTCCACTCGGAGGACGGATCGGTTGCAATCGTGGGGAACTCCTGGGGCATCAGGGGCACGCTTCGACGGTCACCCGCCTCGGCGAGCGTCACGTCCTGCGAGGAAGGACTGCCCAGCCGGTGGAACCGGGCCCTCATGTCGAGCATCTTGTCCAGCTGTCCCGCCGGGGCCATCTGCGTGTAGAACACCCCGGTCTCGCCGAGCCACTGCGCCTGGAATTCGCCCCAGATGCGATCGAGGCGATCCGGCAGCGGCTGCCCCGTGTCCACGTCGTAGAACGAGATCTGGGTGATCTCTTCACCGCCGCGATCGATGTTCACGGCAATCCGCCTGCCGCTGGGTGAGACGCTGTACCCGGTGATCGAGGCATGCGCGCCGCCGGTCACGCTGTTGGGATCGAGCAGCACCCTGTCCGTGCCGTCCTCGAGCCGCACGCGGAGGACTCCTTGCTTCCCGGCCGCGAGCTGCAGGTAGAACACACGATTGCCGACGCGGTGCTGCGAGCGGTCGGTCACGGTACTGGCGCCTGCGAGACTCAATCGCGCGCGCCATTTCTCGAGTGCCGGCGAGGCATCGAGCCTCGCACGCCCGGCGGTGCCTTGCGCTTGGAGCCACTTCTCGAACGCAGCGTTGTGAGGTCCCTCCATCCACCGGTAGGGGTCTCGAATGGTGAGGCCGTACAAACGCTCGACCGTGTCGCCGCGCGCCGCGACGGGACCTGCGTCATCGGGCTGGCCTGAGGCTGCGATCGAGGTCGAGAGCAAAGCAGCCAAGCCGATCGGAAGTGCACGGAGGGATCGCGTGCGATTGCTCATGTTGTAGACCCCATCCGAGGTGACTGCCGGGTGGGCCGAGCTTCAGCGGGCGGCAGGAACCCTATAGTATGATGCGCCCCCCGCGATGGACACTCGTATCGACCGGAATCACGGCAGTACGGGGCGTTAGCTCAGTCGGTAGAGCATCGGACTTTTAATCCGCTGGTCGGGGGTTCGATTCCCCCACGCCCCATACCGGAGGCTGGTGCTACCCCTCTGTCAGGATGGGCACTGGGTCGGTTCCGGCCGTAGCGGCAGCCTCGTGGAGGACACCCGCTCAGGCACGTGACATGATCCGATCCCATGGCCGACATCTTCATCTCCTATGCCCGGCACGATGAGGCGCTCGTCGCGCCTCTGGTCGCGGCACTGGAATCGGAAGGCTGGTCGGTGTGGTGGGACCCGGAGATCGTCCCCGGCCAGGAGTTCGACCGGCAGATCGCCCGGGAGCTCGAGGCGGCGAAGGCCGTCATCGTCGTGTGGACGCGGGCGTCCGTGGATTCTCGCTGGGTGCGCGGCGAAGCGCGTCTCGCGGCCGACCGGGGCGTGCTGGTGCCTGTGCGCTTCGGCGGTGCGCAACTGCCGATCGATGCGCTCGCGCTGCACACGACCGATCTGGATGACTGGAAGGAGGACCGCCAGAGCGCGCCCTTCAGGAGCCTGTCTCGCGCACTCAGCGGGCTCCTGGCGCACGCCGCTGCGCGCGCCCCGAAGAGCGGCCACGCGGTGGCATCCGGCTCTGCGATATCCAACCCCGACGACGACACGGTCACGATTGCCGTGCTGCCCTTTGTCAACATGTCCTCGGATCCTGAGCAAGAGTATTTCTCCGACGGGCTGTCCGAGGAGCTGATCAACCAGCTGGTGAAGGTGAAGCGCCTGCGGGTCACGGGGCGCACCTCGAGCTTCGTCTTCAAGGGCAAGACGGATGATCTGCGCTTGGTCGGCAGCCGGCTCGGGGTCAACCATGTGCTGGAAGGGAGCGTGCGCAAGGCGGGCAATCGGCTGAGAATCACCGCGCAGCTCGTCAAGTGCCGCGATGGCTTTCATCTGTGGTCGCAGACCTACGACCGGCAGCTCGACGATGTGTTCGCGATTCAGGACGAGGTGGCCGCCGCGGTTGCTGCGGCGCTCGGCGTGGCGTTCGGCTTCGGCGAGGCAGTCCCTGCGCCCACTGCCACGACCCCAGTCGAGGCCTACGACAAGTACCTGCGCGGGCGCGCGCTGCTGCATCAGCAGGGGCCCGCGGAGCTGCGTCGCGCGATCGAGGTCTTCCGGGAGTCGCTCACACTCGACCCTAACTTCGTTCCCGCCTGGCGAGGGCTCTACCAAGCACACCGGGACGCAATCTTCTACGCGGCCGAGAGCACGGAGGCGGCGATGGCGGGCGTGGAGGAGGCCACCGCGCGAATCCTCGCGCTGACACCCGATGCGTGGTGGAGCCACGTGCTGCGCGCGAATCAGTTCTTCGATCAACGCCGGTGGGCCGAGGCCGAGGCAGAGGCCGCCGCGGCCCTCGCAGGCGCGCCGAGCTCCGAGATCGAGGCGATTTGGGCCTATTGCATCGTAATGTCGACTCTCGGCCAGCATGGCAAAGCGGTCCCCCACGCGGCACGGGCTCGCGAGATGGAGCCGCTTTCGTTACGGGCCTCGACCGAATTGCAGGTACAGCTCGATTTCAGCGGCCGCCTCGTGGAAGCCGATGCCGAATACGAGCGCAGCAAGGATCTCTCGGGTGACCGCGATGTCGTCGAAAACTTGGCACTGTTTCGCGCCCTGAGACTGGGCGATATGCAGGTAGCCTCGAAGCGGATAAAGCGATACATGGACTATGACACCTCGCCCGTGGCGGGACTCGAGGACTTGGCGAAAGCATTC
>JASHUC010000355.1 GCA_030040235.1 Gammaproteobacteria bacterium
ACTGATTTGCGTAGCGTCGCCAACTTCGCAGCGTTCGCGGCGGCCGCGCTGGTCCCGGCCGCGCTCGCGGCGCTCAACTACTGGATGCTCGGATTGCGTCCCGGGCTCGCGTTGCAGCTCGGGCTCGCGGTGCTGCTTCTGTGCGCAACGGCCGTGATCGTGCTCGGAATTCCCGCCGTGCTGGTGCTGCGGCATCTGCGATGGCTGAACGGGCTCACCTCGCTCCTCACGGGCTTTCTCATCGGGACTGTGCCGACGGGGATCTGGTCCTGGCCGCTCTGGGGGGTCACGCACGCGACATCGGCGAGCTACTGGAACGGCCACACCCTCGTGCCGACGATCGTGCACGGCACGCTGACGTGGGCCGGCTGGACTCGCTATCTGCGGCTCGTCGGCCTTGCCGGAGCCTTCGGAGCCATCGGCGGCGGGGCGTTCTGGTGGGTTCGCCGTAGCTTGCTTCGGTGAGGCGTGGACGCGAACCCGAGCTTCAGCTAGGGCCCCATGACCGTCATGAGCGTGCAGAGTGGGACGGCCACTCCGCACAGGGCGGTCACGGCGAATTTCTGCCAGAAGGCGATCTGCCGATCCTGCTCGGTATCGAAGTCCTGCGCCGCGCTCGAATCACGGCGGAAGCGTCCGAGCCAGCGGGTGAAGCCGAGGTGACCGGCCATCACCAGCGCGAAGGTGATGAGCAGCGCTCCGGCGAGCGGCGACTGTCCGTAGCCCGCGTATCCGAAATAGCCGGGCGTGCGCAAGCACACCCATGCAGCGAGCGAGAAGACGGCGATGCCCGGCAGCAGAACGAAGAGTGTGATGACCTCCGCGAGCGCTCGAGTGTAGGCGCGGGCGTGAGCGCGTGCGCAGGCCAGTGCGTATCCACGGGCACCGGAGCGTGACGGGCGCGCCGGGTAGTGCTCGCGCTGGGCTTGCGCGAGCCTTCGAAGAAAGTAGCGCGTGACGATGCCGGTCCGAGCAAATCTGCCCTTGCGTGCGACTCTCAAGTGACCTCCCGCTCGGTTTCCCGCGCGGCCCCGGATGCAGACTTCAGTTTCTTGGAATGAGTTCGAAGATAGCGAAAAGGCGCGGGCAGGTAAAGCGAGTGCGCTCCTCTTCAGAAGACCGTTCACGCAATGAGGCCCGCGAGTCGCAGCGCTCTTTCGGCCTCGGCCGCACCGCGAGCCCTGACGGCCTCGAGTCCGAGCGCGCGCGCCGCCGCGACGTTCCCCTCGCTGTCGTCGAGAAAGAACACCTCCGCGGGTGCGCACGCGAGGCTGTCGAGCACTTGCTGAAATGCGTCCCGGTCCGGCTTTATTCGCCCCGTGAGATGCGATACGAAGCGATGCTCGAAGGCGGCGCCGAGCCCCAGATCGCCCATGACGCGAGGCCAGTGCAAAACGTTGCTGTTCGAGAGCAATGCGCGCGTGTAGGTCGGGGGAATGCGTGCGACAAGCTCCAGAGCGCCCGGGTAGAGTCTGGCGGGCCAACTCACGAAGGCCTCGAGGAAGCGCTCGACGCCGATGTCGAGGCCGAGCTCCGCCAGCAGCCCGGTGGCGAATGGCACGGGGCCGATCCGGCCCGTCTCGAACGCGCGCACCACGGGCGAGCGAAACCACACCCGCCAGACCTCCTCGTCCGTGACCCGATGCTCGAGCCATTCGCGCATCGCTTCGATCCCGGTCACTTCGACGAGAACCCCGCCGACGTCGAACAGCACTACGCGAATGCCGGACATGCGCCATTTTATGCGCGCCGTGCCGGCGGCTCGAGCTCGACAGGGTTGACGGCTCGACGTCGCGCTGATGTAGTGCCTCGCCAACGCCAGGAGAGCAAGTGGCATGTCGCTGATTCAGGTCGTCATCCTGGCCGTCATCCAGGGTTTTGCGGAACTGCTTCCGGTCTCGAGCTCCGCGCACGTGGTGGTGGCCGAGAAGCTCATGGGACTCGATCCGTCCGCGCCGGCGCTGACGCTGCTACTGGTGCTCTTGCACACCGGAACGATGTGCGCCGTGATCGTCTATTTCTGGAAGGACTGGCGCGACCGTTATTTCACTTCTATGAACCGGTTCGCGGGGTTTGCGGCCACGGTCGTCATCGCGACTGCCCTCACGGCGGTCATCGCCGAGGGCCTCGCGTTTGGTCTCGGGAGAGCTCTGCTGCCGCCGTCTGCTCATGGGCAGGTGGAAGAGCTATTTGGGCATCTGGAGCTCATCGCCCCGGCGCTGTTTGCTGTCGGGGTGTTGATCGTCGTCTCGTATGCGCTCGAGCGGCGCATCGCCAGGCGCGATACGGTCACGGTCGGCCAGTCGGCGGTGATCGGTGCGATCCAGGGTCTCAGCTTGCCGTTTCGCGGCTTCTCGCGCTCCGGCGCGACGATCTCGGTCGGGATGCTCGCCGGAGTGGAGAAATCCGTCGCCGAGACGTTCAGCTTCGCGCTCGCGGTGGTGCTCACGCCTCCCGTGGTGGTCCGCGAGGCGTGGCGGCTCGGCCGGCAAGGAACGCTACTCTCGATCGATGTGCGCTCCGCGGTATGGCTGAGCATCCTCGGTGGAGTCCTCGCCTTCATCGCCGGGCTTCTCGCCCTCAAATGGATCAGTGCCTGGCTCGAGCGCGGCCGCTGGTACTATTTCGGCGCGTACTGCATGGTTGCGGCCGTCGCTGTCGCGCTCCTGCACCACGCCGGGTACTAGGGCGGCCGGAGCCGACGGGCGCGGCGCGATGAGCGCCCGAGCTGCGGCCGAGACTTGCCGCAAGCGGGAACGCAGCTTGCTGGCTCCCCGCGCCGATGGTTTCTCGAGATACAGGAAAGTACCGCAGGTATGGCAGCTAAGCTAAAGAATTCAGTGGAAAATATCTATTTTCAGCATCGGCGGACCCGCATGCGCTGCGATGTATGGGCGGAGAAGGCGATTCGCTATCGGCAAGCCGGGGAGTTGCGCAAAGCCGAGCGGGCCGAAGATCGAACGTTTCAGTGCCTCACGCGGATGAAGCGTCTCGAGGAGCGCTGGACCAGCCTGCACGGCCTGGAAGCGGCCGCCACCTTGCACTGAGGCCCGGTAGTAGGATCCCCGCGCAAGCGCGCTCCGCGCTCCGCGTTCCGCGGCCGCCCAGCGCTCACGTGTGTATGATGGCCGCAGATCGAGGCCATCCGCGCAGCGTGTCTGATGGACGCTATCCTCGCGCACCGTCCCTCCGAGAAAAGGCCGGCGAACCCGCGTTACCGCCCGGCGGCGCAATTCACCGACGACGGCTTCGAGATCGTTCCCTATGTGCTGAGTGAGCCGGAATGCCGGTGGATCGCCGAGCAGGTCCGCGCGTGCGGAGTTGCGCGCGCGGGCGCCCGCAATCTGCTGATGCATCCGTGGTGTCGCGAGCTCGCGAGGCGCCTCGAGCGGCACTTCGGAATCGCCCGGCGGCTGCCGTCCGATGCGGTCGCGGTTCAGTGCACGCTGTTCGACAAGTGCGAGCAGCGCAACTGGCACGTCGTCATGCATCAGGACTTGAGCATTCCCGTACGAGAGCGTGTCGAGTCCGAGGCCTGCCGCGGCTGGTCGCGCAAGGACGGCATGGTCTTCGTGCAGCCGCCGATGAGTGTGCTCGAGGATCTCGTGGCCGTGCGGCTGCACCTCGATGACTGCGCGGCGGGGAACGGGGCGCTGCGCATCGTGCCGGGCTCGCACCGCAACGGCAGGCTGAGCGGCAAGCGCATCGAAGCGTTGCGCGCGGCAGCGGGCGAGGTCGTCTGCGCGGTGCCGCGTGGCGGGGTGATGCTGATGCGTCCGCTGCTGCTCCATGCCTCTGCCAAGACGCGCGAGCCGGGCCCCCGACGAGTGCTCCATTTCGTGTTCGGCCGCGTTGGTCTTCCGGCGGGACTCGCCTGGGCTCTCGAGTGAGCGCGGCACGCATCGTGACGATCGAGGAGTTCGCGGAGGGGCGCCACGCCCGCGCCTGAGGAGCAACCGATCGAGGTTCCGTACACGGCGCTTTCCGCGCAGGCGCTGCGGGGCCTCGTCGAAGCATTTGTTCTGCGCGAAGGCACCGATTACGGCGAGCGGGAAATTCCCCTCGAGGCGAAAGTTGCGCAAGTCATCCACCGCCTCGAGCGGGGTGAGGCGCGGATCGTGTTCGATCCGAGGACGAGAACCTCAGACATCGTGTCCATCCGGCGCGAATAGCTAGAAGTGCAGACGGATGGCGAAAACTCCGCTATTCTTCGCCGTTTACGAAAAGCAGAAGTCGGAGCTTCGGAGAACGGGACATGAGCGAGAAGAGCCTGGAGGACGTGCTGCGGGGAGCGGGAAACGTGGCCCGTTTCCTCAGAAATTCACAAACCGGACCGAATGTTTATCCGGGAGTGCCTCCCGAGTTTACCAACTGGCGCGATGAGCAGACGGCCTGGCAGAGGACCTGCGTGCTCTTCAATCAGTCCTATCACATGGCCGACCTCGCGGTCGAAGGGCCGGACGCGCGCAAGCTCCTGTCGTATCTCGCGTTCAACAGTTTCAAGGGCTTCGAGCCCGGGCGCGCCAAGCAGTTCGCGCCCTGCAGCTACGACGGCTACATCATCGGCGATGTCATCATGTTTTATCTCGCCGAGCATAAGTTCAATCTCGTCGGCCGGGCGCCTGCGCTCGAGTGGGTGCAGTACCACGCTGCAACCGGCGGCTACGATGTGAAGGTCGAGCTCGATCAGCGCACCGCCCTGAGAAAGGACGGCCGTCGCAAGTCGTATCGCTTTCAGCTGCAAGGGCCGAACGCCATGAAGGTGCTCGAGAGAGCGCTCGGCAAAGCGCCACCTGAGCTGAAATTCTTCCACATGACCACCATCGGGATTGGCGGCAGAACCGTGAACGCATTCCGTCACGGCATGGCCGGTCAACCGGGATACGAGCTGTTCGGCCCCTGGGACGAAGGCGAGTCGGTGCGCGAAGCACTCGTGAAGGCGGGCGCGGAATTCGGTCTGCGCCAGGTCGGGGGACGAGCCTATTCGAGCAACGCACTCGAGTCCGGCTGGATTCCCTCGCCGCTTCCTGCGGTCTATTCCGGTGAAAAGATGAAGCCGTACCGCCAGTGGCTGACGGCGAACTGCTACGAGGCGGCTGCCTCTCTCGGTGGCAGCTTCATCTCCGATAACGTCGAGGACTACTACTTCACGCCCTGGGACCTCGCCTACGGCGGATTCGTGAAGTTCGACCATGAGTTCATCGGCCGCGAGGCGCTCGAGAAGAAGGCGAACGACAAGCATCGCAAGAAGGTCACCCTCGCGCTCAACAACGAGGATGTCGTGCGGACCTTCGCGACGATGTTCAATCGCGAAGTTCGCGGGAAGTACTTTGATTTCCCGTCGGCCGTCTACTGCATGCATCCGTTCGACCGCGTGATCTCCTCCGGCGGCAAAGCGGCCGGGGTCTCCACCTGGATCGGCTACAGTGGCAATGAAGGCAAGATGCTCACGCTTGCGGTGCTCGAGCCGGAGTACGCCGAGCCGGGAACGGAGGTGACCCTCATCTGGGGCGAGCCGGGTGGCGGCTCATCGAAGCCCACCGTCGAGCCGCATGTGCAGAGTGAGATCCGCGCGATCGTGAGCCCGGCGCCCTACACGGAAGTCGTGCGCAGGTCCTACGCTCCCGGAGGTTGGCGGGCCGCCGCGACCGCCTGAGCTGCGGTGCGTCCGCGCGTGCGCCGTGATACCGGCCGTCGACGTTCGAGCGCTGTTCGGTCCGCAGCCGCACGCGTGGTCGGCGCCTGATCGGGAACTGTTCGAGGCCGCCCGCAATAGCGGCTTCGTGTGCATCCGGGCCCTCCCGCCTGATGTGCCGCTCGGGCCGCAGGCGAGGGCACAGCTCCTTAGAAGAACCTTCGGGCCGAGGCTCTGCGAATCCTCGCGGAGCGCTCGGCCCCTACGGGCGAGAGGCCCGAAAGTCACGCGCGGGGAGTGGCCAGCGCGGCGGAAGCGGAGCGGCAGGCAACTGTAGTTCCTCTTCAGCGCCGCCCCACGATGAACCGCGAACCGGCTCAAAGGTCCTCACGGACCGAGACCGCACGAGCGCCGTCGGGAACGGCGCGACGTGCTGTCAGGGCGGGACTAATGCTCCTCGATCCGCAGGCGCAGCTCCTCCAGCGCCTTGCGGCGCGCTTCGGGGGTGCCCCACTTCGGAGCCTCGGCGACTGGGCTTGCGGCCGGTGACGCCGCCGTGGCCGGTCCAATATCCGCGGCCGGTCCCGTATCGGTAGCCGGTCCGGCACTCGCGGCCTGTCCCGCACCGGCCCCCGCGGCGCTCGAGACGCCGCGGTCGCTCGTTGCCTGGACCACGACGTTGGGCGCTGAGGATGGGACCTCCGACGGGGTACTCACGGCGCCCTGCGTCGATTGCCGCCGTGCCATCGCGCGCACCCACGGCGCAAGCCGGTGGTGATAGGCGAGCTCTTCCTTCGCGCGGTAGTGCGCGACGGCGCACTCGGCCGCGAGCGGCACATCGGGCACGGTGATTTGCGCGAGCCCCGCCAGCTGCCCGAGCCAGAACCAGTTGATGTCGCGCGTGGATTCTGCGACGAGCGGCAAGTTGAGCACCGCGAAGACCGGCCGCCAGCATTCCTCGCTCCCCGTTCGCAGGCGCACGGCGAGCGCGGGATTGAGCTGATACCAGCCCTGCCGGAGGCGCTTGAAGAGGGCGCGGTT
>JASHUC010000356.1 GCA_030040235.1 Gammaproteobacteria bacterium
AAGTACGAAGGGCGCAGCCGCATCGCCAGCGCCTGCTCGAAGAATGCTTCGACGAAGCCGTGCAGTATCGCCTTGAGGTTCGCGAAGCTCACATTCTCATCGACCACCAGCCCTTCGAGCTGGTGGAACATCGGCGAATGCGTCAGATCCGAATCGCATCGATAGACCCGCCCCGGTGCGATGACGGCGAGCGGCGCGCCGCGTGCGAGGAGCGCGCGAATCTGCACCGGAGAGGTATGCGTGCGCAGCAGCCGCCCGTCATCGAAGTAGAAGGTATCGTGCATCGCCCGGGCGGGATGGTTCGGCGGGATGTTGAGCGCCTCGAAATTGTGGAAGTCGTCCTCGACCTCGGGGCCCTCGGCGATGTCGAAGCCGGCGCGGGAGAAGAGCGCCTCGATCCTCAGGCGCGTCTTGGTGACCGGATGCAAGCCGCCGCGCTCCTCGCCGCGTCCGGGCAGGCTCACATCGAGCGGCGCGCTCGCGAGCCGCTTCTCATCCTCCGAGTGCTCGAGCTCGCCGCGGCGCGCTTCGATTGCGGCCTGAAGCCGCTCTTTCGCGCGGTTGATGAGCTGCCCGGCGCCGGGACGCGCCTCGGGGGGTAGCGTGCCGAGCGATTTCAGCCGCTCGGTGAGGGCGCCCTTGCGCCCGAGCCAGCGCACACGCGCCTCCTCGAGCGCGGCGAGATCGGCACTCGAGCCGATCTCGCGCCGCGCCTGCTCGAGCAGCTGATCGAGGTCACTCACATCGGGCGCCGGGCGTGCGCTCAGGCAATGCCGAGCGCCGTCTTGGCCTGCTGCGCAACCGCGCCGAACGCCGCCTCGTCGTTCACGGCGAGATCCGCGAGCACTTTACGGTCGATGGCGAGACCCGCTTTCTCGAGGCCGTTGATCATGCGGCTGTAGGACAGGCCATGGATGCGCGCCGCGGCGTTGATGCGCGCGATCCACAAGGCGCGAAATTCACGCTTCTTCGCGCGCCGATCGCGATAGGCGTACTGACCGGCTTTGATGACGGCCTGCTTGGCTGCGCGGTAGACCTTGCGTCGGGCGTTGTAGTAGCCCTTCGCCTTGGTCAGTACCTTCTTGTGACGGCGACCCGCCATCACCCCACGTTTGACTCGTGCCATGAGAACTCTCCATGAGCGTCGCGCGCCTCACGAGGCGGCGCCGCTCGCAACTGCAATCGGTAATCCGACGACGCTTACTTGTGGTTCGGAAGCAGATGCACGAGCCGACCGGCGTCGCTTTCGTGCACGAGACTGCTGCCGCCGGAGCGCAGGTGACGCTTGCGCTTGCGGTCCTTGTGGCCGAGATTGTGGCGGCGGCCTGACGAGTAGCGCTTGAAGCCCTTCGCCGTCTTGCGAAAACGCTTGGCCGCGCCCCGGTTGGTTTTCAACTTGGGCATGTCAACTCCTTCCGTTTGTGTAGCCCCGGTCGCCAGGCGCTTGCGCACCCGCTACGGGCGAACGATTCAAAGTCGCTTCAGCGGCTTGAAACCGTTACTTCTTCTTGGGTGCAAATACCATCACCATCTGACGCCCCTCCATCAGCGGGTTCTGCTCGACGATCCCAAAGGCCGAGAGATCCGTCGAGACCCGCGCGAGGAGTTTGCGCCCGATGTCCTGGTGCACCATCTCGCGGCCACGGAACCTCATGGTCACCTTGGCCTTGTCTCCTTCAGTCAGGAAGCGGACCAGATTTCTCAGCTTGACCTGATAGTCCGCCTCCTCCGTTCCAGGCCGGAACTTCACTTCCTTGACCTGTATCTGCTTTTGCTTGCGCTTGGCCGAATGAGCCTTTTTGTTCTGCTCGAAGAGGAACTTGCCGTAGTCCATGATTCGCACGACCGGCGGTTCGGCCGTGGGCGAGACTTCAACGAGATCCAATTCGGCGGCCGAAGCCATCTGCAGCGCATCGAACCGGGTCATGACCCCAGCCTGCGCCCCGTCCGGCCCAATCACCCGCAGCTGGGGCGAGGTGATTTCCTCATTGCGCCGGACACGCTTTGTTGCTATGGCGATGCGTTAATCCTCCAAAGTTCGGCGCCCGCGGCTCTCGAGCTCGGTCCGGAAGCGCTCTGCGAACGCCTCCAAGGACATCGTGCCGAGGTCCTTGCCGCTACGGGTGCGCACTGATACTAGATTCGCGGCGACTTCCTTGTCGCCCACGACCAATAAGTACGGGACACGCTGAAGCGTGTGCTCCCGAATCTTAAAACCGACCTTCTCGTTCCGCAAGTCGGATAAGGCGCGAAACCCCTGTTTTTTAAGCATTTCTGTCACGCGTTCGACGTAATCCACCTGGGCGGAGGTGATCGTCATGACCGCCATCTGGACGGGTGCGAGCCAGGCGGGCAACCGCCCCGCATGGTGCTCGAGCAGAATGGCGAAGAAACGCTCGAGAGAGCCGAAGATCGCGCGGTGCAGCATCACGGGCGTGCGCTTCTGGCTGTGCTCGTCGATGTAGTACGCGCCGAGGCGCCCCGGCAGATTGAAGTCCACCTGGAGGGTGCCGCACTGCCATTCGCGCCCGATCGCATCCTTCAGGACGAACTCGAGCTTCGGTCCGTAGAAGGCGCCCTCGCCCGGGTTGAGCGCGCAGTCGATCCCGGCGGCGCGCGAGGCCGTCTTCAGCGCCTCCTCCGCCCGATCCCAGACCTCATCCGATCCGACCCGCTTTGCCGGGCGATCGGCGAACTTGATCTGCACCTCGTCGAACCCGAAGTCACGGTAGATCGCCAGTATCAGCTCGGTCACCGCCACGGACTCGGCAGTGATCTGATCCTCGGTCATGAACAGGTGCGCGTCGTCCTGAGTGAACGCCCGCACGCGCATCAGGCCATGCAGAGCGCCCGAGGGCTCGTAGCGGTGCACCTTGCCGAATTCCGACATCCGGATCGGAAGGTCCCGATAGCTCGTGAGGCCGTGCTTGAAGATCTGCACGTGCCCGGGACAGTTCATCGGCTTGATGGCATAGACGCGCTCATCCGGGGTCTCGGTGAGAAACATGTTCTCGCCGAACTTCTCGAGGTGGCCGGACTGCCGCCACAGGCTTGCGTCCATGAGCTCCGGGGAATTCACCTCGACGTATCCGGCGGCACGCTGTCGCTCGCGCATGTAGCCGATCAGGTTCTGAAACACCGTCCAGCCCTTGGGGTGCCAGAAGACCGCCCCCGGAGCTTCTTCCTGCGTATGAAAGAGGTCGAGCTCGCGGCCGATCCGGCGGTGGTCGCGCTTTTCGGCCTCCTCGAGCCGGCGTACATACTCATCGAGCTGCTTCTTGTCGGGCCAGGCGGTGCCGTAAATCCGCTGCAGCATCTCGTTGCGCGAATCGCCCCGCCAGTAGGCGCCGGCGACCTTGGTGAGCTTGAACGCCTTGAGCTTGCCGGTGGACGGCACGTGCGGTCCGCGGCACAGGTCCACCCAATTGCCCTGGCCGTAGAGACTGATCTCCTCCTGGGCGGGGATGGCGGCGATAATCTGCGCCTTGTAGTGCTCCCCCAGGCCCTCGAAGAACCGTACCGCCTCATCGCGCGGCATCACCCGGCGCGCGACCTTCTGATCGGCCTCCGCGAGCTCGCGCATCCTGGCCTCGATCGCCGCGATGTCCTCGGGCGTGAAGGGGCGCTCGTAGGCGAAGTCGTAGTAGAAGCCGTCCTCGATCACAGGCCCGATCGTCACCTGCGCCTGCGGGAAGAGCTCCTTCACCGCCTGCGCGAGCAGGTGCGCCGTCGAATGGCGGATGATCTCGAGACCTTGCGGATCCTTGTCCGTCACGATCTCGAGCGCAGCGTCCTCGGCGATCAGGTGCGAGGTGTCCACGAGCTTGCCGTTCAGGCGCCCGGCGAGGGCCGCCTTGCGAAGACCGGGACCGATGCTCGCCGCGACCTCATCGACCGTCACCGGTCGATCGAAGCGGCGCTGGCTGCCGTCAGGCAATGTCACAACAGGCATGGATTGAAAGACCTGGTAGGCGCGAGTGGGATCGAACCACCGACCCCCACCATGTCAAGGTGGTGCTCTACCACTGAGCTACGCGCCTGTCTCGAACGGGGACGGGGGACGATACCGAAGGGCTACCGGGGAGGCAAGCCGCCGCCGCTACACCCGGACCCGGGGCACGAAAACAGTTGGGCGTGGTGTGCCTTCGGGCGCCCCCGAGCCCGAAGGCGCCTCCCCGGAGTTGAGCGCTTCGATGTCCTCGACGGCCCCGTGGAGCGTGGCGGTGGCGCGCGCCGCTCCGGCGCTCGCCAGGCGCTGCCACGAGCGCTCCAGAGCGGCCTCCGCGTGCCACAGAGCGACCACGATCGGGGTGCGCGCAAAGCGCGCCCGAGCCCGCCGGCAGAGGTGGCGCGCGTGGGCGGCCGCATCGCCCGGCAGCGCCGAGATGAGGATCGCCGCCGGAGCCTCCTCGATGCTCTGGAGCTGCGCACGTGAGGTGATGTGCGCGCGGAACCCGCGCTCGCTGAGGACGATCGCCGCGAGCCGCGCGGCGATCTCATCCGCCCGGTCCTCTGCCGGCAGGCATAACACGACCGGTGAGTGCTCGCTCCCCGAGGTGGGCGTCGCATCGGCGAGCTCCTCGCTCCAGCGCTCGATGTGCTCGAGGATGTACTGCCGCTTGGCCTCGCGCAGCGCTCCCTGGTCATGATCGCGCTCGATGAGCTGCATCGCGCGCAGGATCACCGAGTCGCACACCTCGAGCAGGGGATGGCGGCGCAGCTGCGCTTCGAGCAGGTCGTCGGCATCGTCGGGATTGTTCGCCAGCAGACGCTGATAGAGCCGCTCGTGCGGTGCGAGGACGGGTTGATCTCCGAGCAACACGTGCAGGAAGGCGAGCTGGGGAATGTACTTGCCCATGACGACCAGGCAGACCGTGAGCGGGATGGCCAGAAACAACCCCGCCGCGCCCCAGAGCCAGGCCCAGAAGACGGCCGCGACCAGAAGCGCAACCGGTGAGACGCCGGTCCTGCGTGAGTAGAGCCAGGGCTCGAGCACCAGGTAGCTCAGCAGCTCGACGCCGGCGAAAAGTGCGACGGTGAAGAGCGCCGGCTCCCAGCGATCGAAGACCGCGAAGCACAGCACCAGGGGCATGGCGGCCGCGACCCAGATCCCCACGTACGGGATGAACCGCAGCACCGTCGTGAGGGCGCCCCAGAGCACCGCGTTCGGCAATCCGATGAAGCTCAGCCCCACCGCGACGCACAGGCCCTCCCAGCTGTTGATGAGGGTCTGCATGATGAGGTAGCGGCTCACGCGCCGCGCCGCATCGTCGATGGCCTCGGTTGCGAGTCGCAGATTGCGCGATCCGAGCAGCCGGATGATCCGGTCGCGCAGGTCCGAGAAGCGCAGCAGCATGAAGATCACGAACACGATGACGACCGCCGTCGTTGCGATCGGACCTGCCAGCGGCATGAACACCTGCCGCAAGGCTTTGAGGCTGCCGGGCGGGGGCTCGACGACTTCGACCTGCGGAACGTGATGCACGACCGGCGCACCGCGATTCAAATCCCGCGTGAGCTCGGCGACGAAGGTGCTCACCCGACCGACCCCGCCTCGCAAGACGCCATTGACCCGGGAGGCGTTGTGGATGAGCTGAGCACGATACTGCGGCAGCTCGCGCGCGAGGTCGCTCAGCTGGGCAAAGACTACATACAGCATGCCCCCCAGGATGGCGAACGCCACGATGACCGTGACGGCGACGGCGACCACCCGGTTGATGCCCCAGCGTTCCAGCCGATGCACCAAGGGGGCGAGCAGAAAGGTGAGCAGGACGGCCAGCGCAAGCGGTATGAACACGTCCTCGGCGAGACGCAGCGCCGCGATCACGGCAATGACCGTCAGCACGACGAAGAAGTTGCGCGATGCTTGGGCCGAGCCGTTCACAATCGCCTCAGCGGCAGGTTCAGCCCGCGGCGCTCTCGGTGAGCCCCAGCTCGACCTGCTTCAGACGCGAGATCTCATCGCGCAGCCGCGCGGCCTCCTCGAATTCGAGATTGCGCGCCTTCTGGTACATCTGCGCCTCGAGCCGTTTGATCTGACGGACGAGCACCTCGGGACGCAACGGCTGAACTTTGGCTTCCCGCCCCGGGCGAGCGCCACGGCGACGCTCGAGCTGGGCCGCACCCGGCTCGTGGCGTGCTCCTTCCATGATGTCGGCCACGGCCTTTTGAATGCCGCGCGGGGTGATGCCGTGCAGCCGGTTGTGCTCGAGCTGCTTGTGGCGGCGGCGATTCGTCTCGTCGATCGCACGCTGCATGGAGCCTGTGGTCACATCGGCGTAGAGAATCGCCCGGCCGTTGATGTTGCGGGCGGCCCGGCCGATCGTCTGGATGAGGGAGTTGTCGGAGCGCAGAAAGCCCTCCTTGTCGGCATCGAGTACCGCAACGAGCGACACCTCGGGCATGTCGAGCCCTTCGCGCAGCAAGTTGATCCCCACCAGCACGTCGAAGCGCCCGAGACGCAGGTCGCGCACGATTTCGGTGCGCTCGACCGTATCGATGTCGGAGTGCAGGTACCGCACCCGCACGCCGTGCTCGGACAGGTAATCGGTGAGGTCCTCCGCCATGCGCTTGGTGAGTGTCGTGACGAGCACCCGCTCGTTGCGCGCAACACAGGTGTGGATCTCGGACAGCAGGTCATCGATCTGCGTTCTCACCGGTCGCACCTCGACCGCCGGATCGACCAGCCCCGTCGGCCGCACGACCTGCTCGACGATCTGCGCCGAGTGCGACCGCTCGTATTGCGCGGGTGTCGCCGAGACGAAGATCATCTGCGGTGCGAGCTGCTCCCATTCCTCGAATTTGAGCGGCCGGTTGTCGAGCGCCGAAGGCAGGCGAAACCCGTACTCGACGAGGGTCTCCTTGCGTGAGCGGTCTCCGCGGTACATGGCACCGAGCTGCGGAATCGTCTGATGGCTTTCATCGATGACGAGGAGCGCGTTGCGCGGCAGGTAGTCGAAGAGGCAGGGCGGCGGCTCCCCCGGGGCACGCCCGGAGAGGTAGCGTGAGTAGTTCTCGATCCCCGCGCAGTAACCGACCTCCTTGATCATTTCCATGTCGAACATGGTGCGCTGCTCGAGCCGCTGCGCCTCGAGGAGCTTTCCCGCCCCACGCAGCTCCGCCAGTCGCACGCGAAGATCCTCCCGGATCTGATCGACGGCGCCGCTCAGCCGCTCCCGCGGCGTCACATAGTGCGTTCCGGGATACACCGTGAAGCGCGGCACCTTGCGCGAGATGGCTCCGGTCAAGGGGTCGAAGAGCGTGATGGAGTCGATCACCTCGTCGAAGAGCTCCACTCGCACCGCCTCGCGCTCCGACTCGGCGGGAAAGATGTCGATGACATCGCCCCTCACCCGATAGGTCCCCTGCGCCAGATCGAGCTCGTTGCGCGTGTACTGCATGTCGGCGAGCCGGCGCAGGAGCTTGCGCTGATCCATGCGATCGCCGCGCACGAGGTGCAGCACCATTGCGAGGTAGGCCTGGGGATCCCCGAGTCCGTAGATCGCCGAGACGGTGGCGACGATGATCGAGTCCGGCCGCTCGAGCAGCGCCTTGGTCGCCGAGAGCCGCATCTGCTCGATGTGCTCGTTGATCGAGGCGTCCTTCTCTATGTAGGTATCGGTGGAGGGGACGTAGGCCTCGGGCTGGTAGTAGTCGTAATAAGAGACGAAGTACTCGACGGCGTTGGTCGGGAAAAACGTGCGGAACTCCCCGTACAGCTGTGCGGCGAGTGTCTTGTTGTGCGCGAGCACCAGCGTTGGGCGCTGCACGCGCTCGATGACCGTTGCCACGGCGAACGTCTTGCCGCTTCCCGTCACTCCGAGCAGCGTCTGGTGCGCGAGACCACTCTCGAGACCTTCGACCAGCTTGGCAATAGCCTCCGGCTGGTCCCCGGAAGGCGAGTAGTCCGCCGTGAGTGCGAAGGCCATAGCGATCCCTTAATATAGCCGATGTCCATAACCTCGAACGAATAGCCCGAGGACTTACGTGAGCCTACCCGTCTCGCGACGCGTTCAACGCGTCAAGCCCTCCCCCACGCTCGCCGTGACCGCCCGCGCCGCGAAACTCAAGGCCGAAGGACACGATGTGATCGGCCTCGGCGCCGGCGAGCCCGATTTCGACACGCCACGACATATCGCGCAGGCCGGAATCGACGCCGTCAAGGGCGGCTTCACCCGCTACACGAACGTCGAGGGCACCAACGAGCTCAAGGACGCCGTGATCGCGAAGTTCGAGCGCGACAACGGCATCCGTTATGAGCGCGCGCAGGTCCTCGTCTCCTCGGGTGCGAAGCAGACGATCTACAACCTGTGTATGTCGGTGCTCGATCCGGGCGATGAGGCGATCATCCCGGCGCCCTACTGGGTGTCCTATCCCGACATGGTGCTGCTCGCCGACGGGCTGCCCGTCACCCCGTTCGCCGGCCCGCCCCAGGGCTACAAGATCACCCCCCGACAGCTCGCCGCCTCCGTCACTCCGAAGACGCGCCTGGTGCTCCTCAATAGCCCGTGCAATCCAACCGGCGCCGCGTACACGCGCTCGGAGCTGCGCGCACTCGGCGAGGTGCTGCTGCAACACCCGCGCATCATCATCGGCACCGATGACATGTACGAGAAGATCTACTGGGGGAGCGAGCCGTTCTGCAGTCTTCTCACGGTCGTCCCCGAGCTCTACAGCCGCACGGTCACCATCAACGGCGTATCGAAGGCCTACGCCATGACGGGCTGGCGGATCGGGTACTGCGGCGGGCCGAAGGAAATCATTACCGCCATGGCGACCGTGCAGGGGCAGTCCACCTCGAATGCCTCGAGCATCTCGCAGAAAGCGGCCACCGCCGCACTCAACGGCGATCAGGCCTGCGTCGAGGAGATGAACAAGGCCTTCAAGGCGCGCCACGACTTCATCGTGCAGGGCCTCAACTCCCTACCCGGCGTATCGTGCCTGCCGGGAGCGGGCACCTTCTACGCCTTCGCCGATGTGAGCCGGGCGATTGGCGCCCAGGGCTGCCGTGACGATGGGGAGTTCACCGAACTCCTCCTCGAGCGCGCCGGCGTCGCCGTGGTGCCCGGCGCCCCGTTCGGCGCTCCGGGACACATCCGGCTCTCCTTCGCCTGCAGTCTGCAAACGCTCGAGAAGGCGATCGAGCGCATGCGTCGGGCGCTCTCGGGCGCGGCGGTCGCGAAGACCGCCTGAGTCAGGACATCCACCCTCCTCGGCGGACGGGACAGGATGTACTGGAAGGCTCTGGCCGATGCGGTCGTGCTGGTGCACCTCGCCTTCATCGTCTTCGTCATCGGCGGCGGCTTTATCGCATGGGGCTATCGCCGCGCGCTCATCGCGCACGTGCCGGCCCTTCTCTGGGGCCTCTGGATCGAATGGAGCGGTCGGATCTGCCCTCTCACGCCGCTCGAGAATCACCTGCGCGAGCGCGCCGGCGAGGCGGGCTACTCCGCAGGTTTCATCGAGCACTACATCATTCCGGTGATCTACCCGCCCGGACTCACCCATGAGCTGCAGTGGGTGCTCGGTGCTGCGCTCCTCGCGGTGAACGCGGTCGCCTACGGCCGGCTATTCCTCCAGTACCGAAGCCGTGTGCGGCATCCGTGATGCTTTCGCGCCCATCGAGCGGCGCCCGAGCGCGGGTCGAGCTTGCTTGACGGGGCGAGGAGCCCCTCGCACAATCCGCGCCTCTTGAGCACCCACCCGGCATTCCCCGGTAGCTCAGCGGTAGAGCGTCGGACTGTTAATCCGTTGGTCGTTGGTTCGATTCCAACCCGGGGAGCCACATAATCAATAGTTTATACGATATATATAAGCTAGATTCGAGAGCATCCGATTCGACTCCGCGCGTGAATCCAAAATCAGCCGCGGCAAGTGTTCGGTCTCAGCTCACATTGTGAGCGTGTAGCCGCCATCGGGTGTCAGCGTGGTTCCTGTGATATAGCTCGCCTCATCCGAGCACAAGAAGATGATGGATTGCGCGATTTCCTCGGGCTTGCCCGCGCGTCGAGAATGGACGCTCTGCCGCAGAAGATTATCGTACAGCGCGTCACCGAGCAGTTCTCTACCGCGACGATGCATCGGAGTGTCGATGATCCCCGGACACACGATGTTCACCCTGATCCCCTTCGGAGCAAGCTCGGCGGACGCGCTCGTCGTCAGCCCGACCAGGGCATGCTTCGATGCCACGTACGGCGCGAACCCGGGTCCTCCGAGAAAGGAATTTATGGAGCCCACGTTCACAATGGCGCCCCCGTGTCCACACTCGAGCATCGCTCGAGCCTCGTACTTCATGCAGAGGAACGTCCCCTTCAGATTGATGCCGAGGACACGATCCCAGGTCTCCTCCGGATAGTCCATGATCGTTGCGACCGTTCCCTCGA
>JASHUC010000357.1 GCA_030040235.1 Gammaproteobacteria bacterium
CCAGTTGAGCCCGAACCCGAGGAGCAGCAACAGCACGATCCCGACCACCACGATCGCCGAGTACTGCTGGTTCAAATACGCCTTGGCGCCGGTCTGCACCGCCGCCGCGATCTCCTGCATCCGGGCGTTGCCGGCCGGCAGGCGCAAAATCGCCGCGGTGGAGAACACACCGTACAACACGGCAAACACGCCCGCCCCAATCGCGAGCCACAGCCAGCTGCTGGCATCCATCTAAGAGTCCTCGCGTCGATCCAGTACTTCTAATTCTCGAGGCGGTACCGGTCGCGATCCGGCGCCTCAAAAGGCGGCGGACTATACCACGAACCGCGTGGCGAGCTTCCTTCGCACTGCCACGCCCTTCAGCGCGACGTAGGCCGGCAGTCCGTCGCGATAGGGCGGGTAGTCCTCCCCGGCGATCAACGGCTCGAGATAGCGCCGGCAGGCCTCGGTGATGCCGAATCCGTCGGCTCGCACGAACTCGCGGGGCAGCTTCTTCTCCTGGTTTGCGACGTCCCCGAGCGGAACATGCCCGAGCGCCCACCTATAAGGCCGCGAGGACTTGCGCACGATGGTCGGCATCACCGCGTTGATGCCGCGCAGGGCGAGCTCGACCGCCGCCTTGCCTACCGCATACGCCTGCTCCACATCGACCCTCGAGGCGATGTGCCGGGCGGCGCGCTGGAGATAGTCGGCGACCGCCCAGTGATATTTGTACCCGTGCGCTTCGCGGATCATGTTCGCCACGACCGGCGCCACGCCCCCGAGCTGGGTATGTCCGAAGGCGTCCTTCGTGCCGGCATCCGCCAGAAAGCGGCCGTCGGCGTATGCCGCGCCCTCCGAGACCACGATCACGCAGTAGCCATGCCCGGTGACGCAGCGCTTCACCTCGTCGAGGAAACGTTGCGGATCGAAGGCGATCTCGGGGAACAGGATGAGATGAGGAGGTGCGGCGGGCGTGCGCCCCGCAAGTCCGCTCGCGGCGGCGATCCAGCCTGCGTGGCGGCCCATCACCTCGAGCACGAATACCTTGGTCGAGGTGCGCGCCATCGAAGCCACGTCGAGCCCGGCTTCGCGCGTGGCGACCGCGACGAACTTCGCGACGGAGCCGAATCCCGGGCAGCAGTCCGTGTGCGGCAGATCGTTGTCCACCGTCTTCGGCACCCCGACGCAGGTGATGGGATAGCCGAGCTGCTCCCCGAGCTGGGAGATCTTCAGCGCGGTATCCATCGAATCGTTGCCGCCGTTGTAGAAAAAGTACCCGATGTCGTGCGCGCGGAACACCTCGATCAGCCGCTCGTATTCGGCGCGGTTCTGGTCCAGGCCCTTCAACTTGAAGCGCGCCGAGCCGAAGGCGCCCGCCGGCGTGTACTTCAGGCCCCGGATCGTCGCCGGACTCTCGCGGCTCACATCGATGAGATCCTCGGTCAACGCGCCGACGATGCCGTCGCGGCCCGCGTAGAGCTTGCCGATGCGCCGCGACTTTGCGGCCGTCTCGATCACCCCGCACGCCGAGGCATTGATGACGGCCGAGACACCCCCGGACTGGGCATAGAAGGCGTTGCGAATCTCGGGCCTAGGTGCGGCCCGCTTCGTTTTGAGCATGGCACTGGCGAACTTGGCTGGAAGGAGCGGCTCGGGAGCGGCAGAGAATACCACTCCAGCGGCGCTTCATTGACCTCCCCGGGGCGCGCCGGTAACGTGGCGGGCCGCTCTGGCCGCAAAGCGGCCGAAGCTGTTTTGCCAGTTTAAGTAGAGGGGCCGTCTCGAACATGCGACTCATCCTGCTCGGCGCCCCGGGTGCCGGCAAGGGCACTCAGGCCCAGCGCCTGGCCGAGCGTTGCCAGATTCCGCAGATCTCAACCGGCGACCTGCTGCGCGCGGCCGTCGCGAGCCAGAGCGATGTGGGGCGGGCCGCCAAGGCGGCCATGGATGCCGGGCAGCTCGTCTCGGACGAGCTCGTCCTCGCCATGATTCGCGACCGGCTCGCGGCGCCCGATGCGCGGCGCGGCTTCATCCTCGACGGTTTTCCGCGCAACCTCGCGCAGGCCCGCGCTCTCGATGAGCTGCTCGCGAAGCTCGGCCAGCCGCTCGAGGCCGTCATCGTGCTCGAGGTGGACCGGGCCGAGCTCACCCGCAGGATCGGGGGCCGGCGCACCTGCAAACGCTGCGGCCGCGTGTTCAACATCTTCACCTCCCCGCCGGCCCCTGGGGAAACCTGCCCGGCCTCCGGGGGAGCGCACGAGCTCTATCAGCGTCCCGACGATAACGAGGCGACGGTCATGGAGCGGCTGAAGGTGTACGAGGAAAAGACGCGCCCGCTCGTGGAGTTCTACGCTGGCCGCGGCATCTTGCGCAGAATTGCCGCGCAAGGGGATCTCGATGCGGTCACGGCGCGGCTCGAGTCCGCGCTCGCGAGCGCCCTGCGCACGGGCTGAGGCTCAAGCGCGGCTCAACACCGGCCGGCGAGGTGGGCGACCACACGCACCAGCTCTTCCGGCTCTACAGGCTTGGCGAGGTGCATCTGGAAGCCTGCATCCTGCGCACGCACCGCATCCTCGGGGCGGGCGAAGGCTGTCAGGGCGGCGGCTGGCAGCCGGTCCGGGCCCACGCTCTCGCGGACCGAACGGATGAGCTCGTAGCCGTCGCGACCCGGCATCGCCAGATCCGAGATGAGCACGTCCGCCTGGAAACCATCGAGCATACTCAGAGCGGAATCGGCCGAGGTGGCCGTGAGGACCGTCGCACGATAGCTGCCGAGCACGCGGCGCGTCAGCTCGAGCGTATCGGGCTCATCATCGACGATCAGCACCCGAACACCCTCGAGGTCCACGGAGCGCGTTTCGCGCTCGGGCGAGGAGCCGTTGCCCGAGGACTCGCGCGGGGCGACGCGCGGCAGTACGACGTGGAAGGTCGAGCCGCGGCCCTCACCCGCACTTGCAGCTGAAACCCGTCCGCCATGCAGCTCGACGATCTGCTTGGCGATCGCGAGCCCCAGGCCGAGGCCCGGGTACTCGCGCCGGCTCGTCGAGTCGCACTCCCGGAACGCATCGAACACGAAGGGGAGCCGCTCGGCGGCGAGCCCGATCCCGGTGTCCGCGATGCGCACCTCCCAGTTGCCGTTCGACTGCGCAAGCGTCGCCGTGACGGTTCCACCCCGTGGGGTGAACTTGATCGCGTTGCTCAGCATGTTCCAGACGACCTGCTGCAGGCGATGCGGGTCGCCGAACACCAGACACTCGGCCGCGGGGAGCCCCTTGCGCAACGCGACGCCCTTCGCATCGGCGGTGCTCTGCAGCGTCTCGAGCGCGGCCTCGACGATCTCGCCGATATCGGTTTCCTCGGCGTCGAGCCGGATCTTGCCGCTCACCATGCCCGACAGATCGAGGAGGTCATCGACCAGCTGCGCAAGGGCCCGTACATTGCGCGCGATCGTCTGGCCGCCGCGCTGGACCTCCTCGTGGGCGAGGCGTCCGGATTCGAGAAGGCGCGACCAGCCGAGGATCGCGTTGAGCGGCGCACGCAGCTCGTGGCCCAGCGTGGACAGGAACTCGTCCTTCTGCCGGCTGGCGCGTTCCGCGTCGACTCGCAGCGCATGCTCCTGCGAGAGGCGCTGTTCGAGCTCGTGCTGGTCTTCGTCGTCGCTGATCGTCATGGCTACCTCACCGTCCAAGCCTCACGGCCTCACAGCGCGGCGAGCAGGCGCTCGCCGATGATCGAGCGGCGCCACCCACGCAGCACCGGCAGCTCGCGCGCGCCCTCGGCGAGCCGCTCGAGATCACGCCGCGTGGCGAGCACCTCGGGGCTCAACCCGAGATCGGCCGCCACCTCACGGTGTATGGCACTCAGCTGCCTGAGCAGCGCAGCATTCGCCGGGTCCGGACGAGCGCGAAGATTGACGGGCGCGAGCTCATTCGGCAAGTCTGCGGCGCGAATTCGCTCGAGAATCTCACCGCCGCAGTGCTTGACGAGCGCGGCCGGCATGCCGCTCACGGCGGCGAGCGCCTTCAACGAACGCGGCGCGACAAGCACGATTTCCCGCAAAGTGGCATCGTCCAGGATCCATCCGCGTGGTCTGTTGCGCTCGATCGCACGCCGTTCGCGCCACGCCGCGAGCTCGCGCGCCAGGCGGGCCCGGGGCGCGTCGAGCCCGCGCAAGCCGCGCACGCGAGCCCACGCATCCCCCGGCTCGACGGCGTATGCCCCGGGCGCGGCGAGCAGCGCCAGCTCCTCGGCGAGCCACTCGCTGCGGCCGAGCCGCGCGAGCTCGGCCGTGAGGTGTCGCTCGAGCGGCAACAGATATCGTACATCATCGAGCGCGTAGGCGATCTGCTCCGCGGTGAGCGGGCGCGCCGACCAATCGGTGCGCGTGTGCGCTTTGCTCAGCACGACGCCGAACGTGCGCCGCACGAGCTCGGCGTAGCCGATCTGCGCCGGCAGCCCCGCGAGCGCCGCCGCGATCTGGGTGTCGAACACGCGCTGGGTGAGGCCGGTCGAAGGGATGAGAACCTCGATGTCCTGTCGCGAGGCATGCATCACCTTGAGGGGACCCGAGGCAGCGAGCGCCGGGGCGAGGGCCGCCAGGCTCTGCACGGCGAATGGATCGATGCACACGCCGCCCTGCGCATCGGCGATCTGCAGCAGACACAGCTCGGCGCGGTAGGTGCGCTCGCGCAGAAACTCCGTGTCGAGCGCGATCGCCGTGGCGCCTGTCAGCCGCGCGGCGAGCCGGGAGAGCTCGTCCTGATTCGTGATGATGGTCTGCAAAGGGCCCATTCCCGCTCTCTATAATACCGGCTCGAAGCACATGACGGACCTCGTGCGCCTCTATGCCGACATCGCTCTGCTCAGGCGGGGACCGCAGGACGTTCCGGCCTCCGTCCTGCTGCTTGCGATCACGGTCATCGGATACTGCGCGATCAATCTCGTCGTCAATTGGGCGCTGCCGACACCGAACAATCCATGGTTGCTCGTTCTGCTCGTAGACGTGCTGTTCACGCTCGCCTGGTACGGGGCGCTCCTGCGGCTGCTTCGCAGGCCGGAGCGCGTGCTCCAGACCACCACGGCGGTGTTCGGCTTTCGCGCCGTGCTCGCGCCTCTCGTGATCAGCGCCGAGTGGCTCTATGGCCGCTTCGGCACCGATCAGACCTGGC
>JASHUC010000358.1 GCA_030040235.1 Gammaproteobacteria bacterium
AGGGTCCGGTATCATTGCGTTTCCCGGACGAGGCACTCCAGATGCTGTTCCCGAAGGTCTATCCCCAGGCTTGACGGGACAGAGCGGCCGATACCGACCTGATGGTACCGAGATCACAATCGAACTGCCGAGAAAAGGCGACCTCGCGTGAGTGAGGTCGCGGCGTCCACGGCGAGCGACGGCACCTCCACTCTGCACGGCACCGCAGCTCGGGGAATCTCGACCTTCATCGTGCTGCTCATCGCGCTCGCGGTGTTCATTAACTATGTCGACCGCGGCAACCTCTCCACCGCCGCTTCGCTGATCCAGAATGAGTTGCGGCTCTCGAACACCCAAATGGGCTGGCTGCTCTCCGCTTTCTTCTGGAGTTACGCGCCCGCGCAGCTGCTGTCCGGCTGGCTCGCGCATCGCTACCCGGTGCGCTATGTCCTGCTAGTGGGGCTTGCGGGCTGGTCACTCGCAACAGTCCTGAGCGGCCTCGCGTCGGGGTTTATGGCGCTGTTCGTACTGCGCCTGCTGCTCGGGGTGGGCGAGAGCACCTTTTATCCCTGCAACGCCAAACTGCTCGCGGAAGGCGCGCCAGAGCACCGGCGCGGCGGTGCCAATGGACTCGTCGTGACCGGTCAGGCGCTGGGACCGGCGATCGGCACGCTGTTTGCGGGAAACCTGATGGCGCTTTTCGGCTGGCGAGCTGTGTTCGTAGGGCTCGGGATCATCTCCCTGCTCTGGATCGTGCCCTGGCTGCTCGCCACGGGCCATGGACGCCTGCAGGGCGTTCGTGAGCGGTCTTCCATAGAGCCTGTCTCTTACTGGCAAATTTTACGACAGCCCTCGGCGTGGGGGTCGAGCGCCGGCAGTTTTCTATCGTTCTATGCGTACTATTTCTTGATCACGTGGCTGCCGCTTTACCTCGTGAAGGCGCGCGGCCTGTCATTCGACCGGATGGTGCGGCTCGCCGCGCTAATCTATTGTATGCACGCAATCAGCTCGCCTCTCGTGGGATGGCTGTCGGATCGCCTCATATTCCAAGGCCGCTCGGTCGAGCGCGTACGCAAGACAATGCTTGTGATCGGCTCGCTCGGAGTCGCGGTGACGCTGCTGCTTTGTGCGCGCGCGAGCACCACGATGTGCATCGTGCTGCTGTTGATCGCGGCGCTCTCATACGGCTTCGTCACGCCGCAAATCTTCGCCGTCCCACAGACACTCGGTGGCCCACGCGCAGCCGGAAAGTGGATGGCGCTGCAGAACATGGTGGGCAATTTCGCCGGCATCGTCGCGCCGATCGTCACGGGCTTCGTCGTGGATCAGACCGGCGAGTACTTCTGGGCCTTTGCGGTTTCGTCGGTGACGTCCGTGGTGGCGGGGGTCGCCTGGGCCTTCGGGGTTCGCAGAGTCACACCGGTGGACTGGGACCAGAAAGCGGAGTGCCCTGCGGGCCCGGAGACGGGGCGCGCCGAGCCACGCGCCTGATCGAACCTCGCCGGGTCAGTTGACGGGACCTCCACCGGCGACACTAAGTCCCCGAATGGGTTGGCGCGATGCCTCGCAGGCGTGGTCTATAATGGGCGAGGAGAACTGATTCACGACGCTAGCGGCCGGGGGCATTCCATTGGGCTGGTGGGCTTGGATGATCGGTGGCGTCATCCTGTTCGGCGCCGAACTGGCATTCATCGATGCACAGTTCTATCTGGTCTTCGTCGGGTCTGCCGCTATCGTCGTCGGCCTGCTCGTCGCATCCGTGGCGATCGAGGCATGGGTGCAGTGGGCGCTCTTTGCGGTGCTATCGATCGCGTCGATGGCGCTTTTCCGGGGTCGCATCTATCACCGGCTGCACGGCCACCTACCGGAGGTTCGCGCCGGACCGAGCGGGGGCGTATTAACGCTGCCCATCGCGCTGGCACCCGGGGAGTGCTGCCAGACAGAACACGCAGGTAGCTTCTGGACGGTCCGCAACGACAGCGCCGCACCGCTTTCAGCCGGTACTCGCGTTCGCATCGTGCGCGTTCAAGGTCTCACGCTTGGGGTTCACCCCGCCGGTTAGCTACTCGAGGACTCCTCATGCTTGCGTCCTACGTTTTCATCGCGGTCGCCATTGTCGTCGTCATCGTGATCGCACGGACCGCTACGGTAGTGCCGCAGCAGAGCGCCTACGTGATCGAGAATCTCGGCAAGTACAGTCGCACCCTGCACGCGGGCTTTCACATTCTGGTGCCATTCGTCGAACGCGTAGCTTACAAGCACAGCCTGAAGGAACAGGCCCTCGATGTGGCTGAACAGGTGTGCATCACTCGCGATAACGTTCAGGTCGGCGTCGATGCAGTGCTTTATATGCAGGTGCTCGATCCGCATCTGGCCTCCTATGGCATCACGAATTACGGCTTTGCGATCGCTCAGCTCGCGCAGACGACGCTGCGCAGCGAGATTGGGAAGATCGAGCTCGACCGCACGTTTGAAGCCCGCGGCATCATCAATGCCAACGTCGTAGCCGAGCTCGACAAGGCGTCGGGCGCTTGGGGTGTCAAGGTGATGCGCTACGAGATCAAGAACATCACGCCGCCGAAGGACGTTCTGTCGGCGATGGAGAAGCAGATGCGGGCCGAGCGTGAGAAGCGCGCTGTGGTCCTCGCTTCCGAGGGCGAGAGGGATGCCAAGATCAACCAGGCTGAGGGCGATAAGCAGCGTGTTATCAAGGCCTCCGAGGCCAACCGCCAGCAACAGGTCAACGAGGCCGAGGGTCAAGCTGCGGCGATTCTTGCGGTGGCCACCGCGACCGCCGAGGGCTTACGCCGGGTCGGCGGGGCATTGAGCGAGCGCGGCGGAATCGAGGCGATGCAGCTGCGCATCGGCGAGGAGTTCGTGCGCCAGTTCGGCAAGCTCGCAAAGGAGACCACAACGCTCGTGGTGCCTGGGGATCTTAGTGACCTTGCTTCCGTCGTGACTATGGCGACGAGCATCATCCGGCGGGTCCCGCCTGCTCAGCCGTAGTGTCGGTAAGACGCTAGATAGAGTCGGTGGGGGGAATTCACCTCTAAGAGAGCGCGCCCTGCCGGGCGCAAAAAAGACCCGGCGAGCTTGCGCCCGCCGGGCCAGGTTTGGGGCACGGGTCAGGCGCTCGGCACCTTGATCCGCACCACGTCCTTGAGAACTCCGTCGAGGCCTCCGCTCTGACTTTCACACGAGCACGGAGAAGGAGCAAACAGCATTCGAGACGATCTTCGGCAGTACACGGTGCGGGTCCCAGCGTTCTTGGGAGGCCGGGTGCCGGCACTACCTGCAGACTTCAATCGCGGTTAACGCATTGATTGCTAAATGCCTTACTTGCATGTAATCCAAATCTGTGAAACATCGCTAGACACTCGGATTCGAGCGGCGTAGAGTCCGCATCGTTATGAACCGCAGATCACATCAATCAGGTATCAAAGCGCTATCGGCGATGCCGGGCTATAGCCTGTGCGTCGAAGCCGATCGCTTCGTCATTACCTGACGTCTGCGTTGCGAGCCTCTGGCGCAACGCCAGGGGCAAAGAGACTTCCTAAGACCCTTTTCCCCTGCGAGTACCGAGGCAACTGCCGTCTTTTGCACGTGCAGTGCTCTCTAACAATGCGCGACGATTACACTCTGTGCTGGCAGGCGGCTCGAGCCGCGGGCTGCGCGTAAGTCCTGCCAGACAGATCTCGGCGCACCGTTGGTGTCAGCGGCTTCAGCATGCCCGCCTTCCAAGCGGTGAGGGGTGAGTTCAAATCTCGCACGGTGCACCACTTCCTTCTTCAATTCCGGCGTAGCAATCAGGGCGAATGCACCGCACTGTTAATGCGGATGGAGGCTGGTTCGATCCCAGCGGCCGGAGCCATTTGACCTGCGAAGCATCTAGTGAGGCTACCCGGCTGTCTACCGGGCGAGAGGGTGGCAGTAACCCTGCAGGTCGCCAATATGCCCGGTTAGCTCAGATGTGAAGAGCAACGGTTCTACAAACCGAAGGTCGCAGGCACTCAATCTGCACTGGGCACCAAATGTAGCGTTAGACGGGGACGGACCCCGGCCAGGCTGTAACCCTGGCGTCCTTTGCGGGCCTGCTTGGTTCGACTCCAAGACGCTGCACCACGCCGCCATAACTCAATTGGCTAGAGTCCCGGCTCTTAACCGGCGAGGTCCAGGTTCGATGCCTGGTGGCGGTACCAATACGGGCCTGTCGCGAAGGCGCGAGGTCTGCCTTGCAAGCAGTATCGACGGGGAGCGTTACCCCGCGGGTCCACCACTTTTCGATCGCGAATGCAAAGCGGATGGAGCAGCACGGCTCTCAACCGTGGCCTAGCGAGTTCGACTCTCGCCGCGATCACCATTCCTGTACCGTGAGCAGCCGGCGAAGCAGGCGGCCTTTCAAGCCGTCGTGACGGGATCGACACCCGTACGGTACACCACGCCCCTGTGGCGAAACAGCAGACGCACTGCGTTCAGACCGCAGCGCCGCGCGGCATGCAGGTGCAATTCCTGCCAGGGGCACCATTTTGTGGGAGAAGGCGAAGCAGATAGCCCGCGCGCCGTGACCGCGCTGTAGCTGGTGCAAGTCCAGCCTCTCACCCCAACTCTCGTGGTGGCGGAGATAGTGACGCAGGCGGTTGCAACCCGCCGCATGCAGGTGCAAGTCCTGTCCACGAGTCCAACTTGGACGGTTCGGCGATAGCGTTCGCAGTGAAGTCCTCGCACGGTGCTGCGCGGGCACCGTCTCCAATTCAGTTGATGGGTAGTGGCTCAGTCTGGTCTAGAGCACGTGCCTCGGGCGCACGGGATCGCTGGTTCAAATCCAGCCTACCCAACCAGTTTATGCCTCGTTCGTCCAACGGCAGGACAAGCGGCCGATTACCGCTGAATGGTGGTTCAAGTCCATCACGAGGTACCAACAATGCGGTTGTGGCTCAGCGGCACAGCGCCGGCTTGCCAAGTCGGAAACGAGGGTTCGATCCCCTCCAGCCGCACCAATATCCCCGCCGATGGACTCTTCGGCCGGCGGACGTGCCCCCGAGAAGCGAGCTGCATCAGAAGCAGATCTCAGGCGCGCAGGGTTACTGTTCGGGGGACCATTGCAAATGCCGTTCTAGCTGAGGTGGATCAGCGCGTGCCTGAAGAGCACGAGTAGGTTGGTTCGAATCCAACGGGCGGCACCAAATAGCGGGCAGGTAGGGAAAGGTTCCTAGCCGGGCTCATAACCCGGTAATCTGAGTGCAACTCTCAGTCCCGCTACCAACTCGTGCTCGGTAGGCATAGTCAGGTCCAGTGCGCCCGATTCATGATCGGAGGATCGTGGGTTCAAATCCCACCTGAGCGACCAATTTACCCACGCCGGTGGACTACGGGCGCGACGCTACGAACGTTGCTGCTGGGAGTTCGATTCTCTCCGTGGGGTCGGCTGCGGCTGTTCGACTCAGCCCGGGGAGACCATGCCGACCAAGCATTGAAGGTGATGCAGCCGCCTTGTAAGCGGCGGAACAGAGCTCGAGTCTCTGGGTTGGCTCCATTCCCTGCAAGTCCAGACAGCGGGACGCCGCGCTCGTAACGCGGAAGGGGCCGTGCAAATCGGCCGCGGGGAACCACTCTCCCTCCGAAGCTCAAACGGGTCACGAGCATTCGGCCTTTACCCGATCGGTTGTGGGCACCCAATCCACCGGAGGGACCAGAACACGGAGCGCAAAGCGGGCAGGGCTCGCACGCGATCGCTAATCGCAGGGCACCGGCAACGGTGTGAGTTTCGAGTACTCTGCGCTCCGCCACTTTCGGAGGCGCGCATGTGGTGTGCTGAGCCGGTTTGAACCCGGCGATGACCTTCGGGTTGTGCAGGTTCGAATCCTGCCGCCTCCGCCAACATTGGAAGGTGAAACGGGCATGGGCTCGTCTCGGCCTCGAAAACCAGAGGCACCCTAG
>JASHUC010000359.1 GCA_030040235.1 Gammaproteobacteria bacterium
ACACAGCAACTCCTCCATGCGCGCGAACACCGCGCGCAGGGTGTCGGCGTCGGGCAGCGTGGTCACGCGGAAATGATTGCGATAGGGCACGTTGAAGCTCACTCCCGGGGCTACCAGCACGTGCTTCTGCTCGAGCAGATCGAGGGCAAAGCGCTGATCGTCGAAGTTCGGCAGTCGTTCGGGACTGACCCCCAGGAAGCCGTACATCGCCCCGGTGGGCGTCTGCAGCTGCAGGAAGCGGCTGCGTGCCACTGCCTCGAGCAGCACCCTGCGCGACTCGTACAGCCGCCCGCCAGGACTGACCAGCTCACGCACGCTCTGATGTCCGCCGAGCGCGGTCTGCACGGCCCACTGCCCCGGTACGTTGCTGCACAGACGCAATGAGGTGAGGAGCTCGAGCCCGTTGAGATAATCCTCCGCCCCGCGCAGCCTCCCCGACAAGACGGCCCAGCCCACGCGATACCCGCACGCCCGATACACCTTGGAGAGTCCGGACATGGTGATGCACAGCGCGTCGTGCACCAGCGTCGCCATGGGCACGAACTCGGCGCCCTCGTACAGCATCTGGTCGTAGATCTCGTCGCTGAAGATGACGAGGCCGCGGCTTTCGGCGAGCCGCGCGATGCGCTCGAGCGTCGCGCGCGGATAGACCGCTCCGGTCGGATTGTTCGGATTGATCAGAACGATCGCCCGTGTGCGCCGGGTGATGAGCCGCTCGATCTCGCTCGGATCGGGGATGAAGGCGCTCTCGGGGGGACACGGATAATGCACGGCGCGGCCCCGATTGAGGGTCACCGCCGCGGTCCACAGCGGGTAGTCCGGACTCGGCACCAGGACCTCATCCCCCTCGTTGAGCAGCGCGCGCAAGCCGAGATCGATGAGCTCGCTCACGCCGTTGCCGATGAACACCTGCTCCGCCGTGACGCCCGGCACGCCCCGGCCCTGCTGCTGCATCACGATCGCCTCGCGCGCGGGAAAGATCCCTTTCTGATGGCAGTAGCCTTCGGCGTTGGCGAGATTTTCGATCATCGCCAGGCGCATGGTCTCGGGCGTGCGAAAGCCGAATGCGCCGGGGTTGCCGATATTGAGCGAGATGATCTCGTAGCCGAGCCGTTCGAGCTCGTGTGCGCGCCGCGCGAGCCGGCCGCGAATCTCGTAGCGCACGTGGCGCAATCCCTCGCTGGGGCGAACGGAGAGCTGGTCTTTCATCGAGCCTCGCTGCAGAAGGGAGCCTCGCCCGAGAATAGCGGGTCCGGGCAGCCGATGCACGGCCGTCGCGCTCGAGCTGCGAAGCGCGACTCAGCCGGGAGCGAGCTCGCGCCAGCGGTGGCAGGCGATGCGCCGCTCTCCGGCGGCCTCCCAGGCCGGCACCTGCTCGGCGCAGATGGGCAGCGCGTGCGGGCAGCGCGTGCGGAACACGCACCCGCTCGGGGGATCGGCCGCCGAGGGAGGCTCGCCCCCCAAGGCCCTCTGCAGCCGCTCGGGCTGAACGTTCGGATCGGCGATCGGCACCGAGGCCAGAAGCGCGCGCGTGTAGGGGTGCAGCGGCCGCTCGTAGAGAAGCGCCGCGGAACCCATCTCCATCGAACGCCCCAGATACAGCACCAGAACTCGCTCGCACAACCGCCGCACCACATCGAGATCGTGGCTCACAAAGAGCACCGCAGTGCCCGTCTCGCGCTGCAGCGTCTCGATGAGTCGCAGGATCTGCGTGCGAATGGACACATCGAGTGCGCTCACCGGCTCGTCGCACACGAGCAGCCTGGGTGCGAGGATCATGGCTCTCGCGATGGCGACCCGCTGGCATTGGCCGCCGCTCAGCTCGTGCGGGAAGCGCGCGCCCAACTCCTGCGGCAGACCGACGCGCCCGAGCATCGTGTATGCAGCCTCCACACCCTCGGCGCGGCCGAGCGCGGGCCGATGGATGCGCAGCGGTTCGGCGACGATCTCCGCCGCCGTCATGCGCGGGTCGAGGCTGTCGAGCGGATCCTGGAAAACGATCTGCAGATCGCGCCGCAGGGGGCGCAGCCTCGCGCGCGGCAGACTCTCGAGCGGCTGGCCGGCCCAGACGACCGTGCCTGCCGAGGGCCTCACCAGTTGCAGCACGGCCCGCACCAGCGTCGACTTGCCGCAGCCCGACTCGCCCACGATGCCGAGCGTCTCTCCCCGCGCGAGCTCGAAGCTCACCGCATTGACGGCCCTGAGCACGGCGCGCCGCAGCCGGTACTCGACCTCGAGGCCCCGGATCTCGAGCACGATCTCTGCGGACCGGGCCGGGTGCTGCGAATCTTCGAGCTTGCGCGCGCCGCGAGCCGCCTCGAGCAATGCGCGGGTGTGCGGCTGCGCAGGCGCCGAGAAGATGCGCGCGGCCGCGCCGCTTTCGATGATGCGCCCGGCCTGCATCACCGCGACCCGATCGGCGAGCCCTGCAACGACCCCGAGGTCGTGCGTGATGAGTGCGATCGCCATGCCGCGCGTGCGCTTGAGCTCCCCGAGCAGCGCGAGCAGTTGCGCCTGCACGGTCACATCGAGCGCGGTCGTCGGCTCATCGGCGATCAGCAGCTGCGGATCGCAGGCGAGCGCCATCGCGATCATGGCGCGCTGGCGCATGCCGCCCGAGAGCTCGTGCGGGTACTGCGTGAGACGCCGCACCGGATCGGCCATCTGCACGCGGCGCAGCAGCTCGAGGGCGCGTGAACGCGCCTCGCGCCACGAGGTTCCCCGATGCCGCACCATCGGCTCGGCGATCTGGTCGCCGATCGTGAGATGTGGCGCAAGCGAGCTCGCGGAGTCCTGAAAGATCATCGCCACACTTGCGCCGCGCACGCGATCGAGCGCCTGCCGGGGGAGGCCCGAGATCTCGAGCGGACCGAGCCGCACGCGGCCCGCCAGGCGCGCGTTCGCCGGGGCAAGTCCCATCGCGGCGAGAAATGCCTGGCTCTTGCCGGCCCCGGATTCACCGACGATGCCGAGACATTCTCCGGGCTCGATGGTGAGGGAAAGCCCGCGCACCACCGCGGATTCGCCCGCCGGGGCGGGGTAGCTCACCGTGAGGTCCTCGATCGTGAGCACGGGCTCGCCCATGGGGCGCTCAGTCACCGCGGGGATCGAGCGCATCGCGCAGCCCATCGCCGAGAAAGTTGAAAGCGAGGAGCAGCACGATGAGCACGCTCGCAGGCACGATCAGCAGCCAAGGCGCCGAGCCCATCTGCTCGGCGCCGTCGCGGATGAGGCTCCCGAGGCTCGCCAGCGGTTCCTGCACCCCGAGGCCGAGAAAGCTGAGAAAGCTCTCGAACAGGATCATCTGCGGCACGGTGAGCGTTGCGTAGACGACGACCGGCCCGAGCACGTTCGGAACGATGTGCCGCCGCAGAATGCGCGGCGTGCTCGCCCCGCTGGCGAGCGCCGCCTCGATGAAGAGCCTGCGCTTGAGCGAGAGCGCCTGTCCGCGCACGATCCGCGCCATCGTGATCCAGCCGACGGCACCGATCGCGGCGAACAGCACGTACGGATTGCCGCGGCCGAAGAGCGTCGTGAGCGCGATGACGAGAAACAGGTACGGCAACGAGTTGAGCAGATCGACGATGCGCATCATGAGGCCGTCCACGCGCCCGCCGATAAAACCTGCCGTCGCTCCCCAGGCCACTCCGATCAGGACGCTGACGCCGGTGGCGGTGAGCCCGATCGCGAGCGACAGGCGCACGCCGTACAGTGTGCGCACGTAGAGATCGCGTCCCAGCCGGTCGGTGCCGAGCCAGTGCGCCGAGACGAACGGCGGCGCCGCGATGTGCTGCCAGTCGAGCTTGTCGTACGGAAACGCGCTCCACAGGGGGCCGAGCACGGCGAGCACGGCGATCGCAGCAAGCGCGCCCGCGGCGACCTGCGCGGAGCGGCTGCGCCGCAGGCGCCCCCACGAGCGCACCCAGGAGCCGGACTCGAGGAGCGCAGCCCTAAGCATGCCGCACGCGCGGGTCGAGCCAGCCGTAGATCAGGTCCGCAACGAGGTTCGCAACGAGTGTGAGCGTGCCGTAGAGGATCACCATCCCCATGACGAGCGGGTAGTCGCGATCGATCGCCCCCTGCACGAGGTAGCGCCCCGTTCCCGGCAGCGCGAAGACCGATTCGACGACGAGCGATCCGGTGACGATGGCCGCGACGGCGGGACCGAGATAGCTCACCACGGGGGTGAGCGCGGGAGGCAACGCGTGCCGCAGGATCACTTGCACCTCCGGAAGACCCTTGGCGCGCGCGGTGCGCACGAAGTCGGCGCGCAGCACCTCGAGGAGGCTCCCGCGCGTGAGGCGCGCGATGTAGGCGATGACCGGAAGCGCGAGCGTCACGACGGGCAGCACCAGATGAGCTGCATCGAGCCGCCAGCCGGCGACGGCAAACCAATGCAGGTGCACGCCGAGCCCGAGCGCGAGCAAAGGCCCGACGACGAAGCTCGGCAGCGCGAGCCCCAGCACGGCGCACGCGGTCGCCAGATAGTCCGGAAAGGCGTGCTGGCGCAGCGCTGCAGCGATGCCGAGGGGAATGCCCGCGAGCAGCGCCACCAGCACGGCCGCGGCGCCGAGCGTCGCGCTCACCGGAAAGCCTCGTGCGATGAGCTCCGAGACTCCCACGTCGCGCATCCGCAGCGAGGGCCCGAGCTCGCCGTGCAGCAGTCCCCCGACATAACGCCCGTACTGGACGATGAGCGGGCGGTCGAGGCCGTAGGCAGCCTGCAGATTCGCCTTGATCTCGGGCGGCAATCCCTGCGCGAGATCGAACGGCCCGCCGGGGGCGAGCCGGATGACAAAGAAAGATACGGTGACGATCAGGAAAAGCGCAGGGACGATCGCCGCCGCCCGGCGGAGCGCGTACGCGAGCATGATCAAGACACCGTGCGACCCACTTGCGGGGAATATACCCGTTGGACAGGCGGGCGCGCGCTTTCTAAACTCTGCCACCCCCAACAATCAGGTACACGAAGCTCATGGAATCGACTCGACCGATACGCGCGCTCATTCGGGGACTCGAGGCGCTCGCCGTGCTCAATCGGCGCGACGGAGCAACCGTCTCCGAGGTGACCAGCGAGATCAAGCTTCCCCGCACGACCACCTACCGCATTCTCGAGACGCTGAGCCTCGCAGGCTTCGTGTATCGCGATGCGACCGACGATCGGTACCGGCTCACCGTCTTGGTTCGCACGCTCGCGGACGGCTTCGACGACGAGGCGTGGGTGACCCAGATCGCCCGCCCCTGCATCAACGAGCTCTGCAAGGAGATCGTCTGGCCGATCTCGCTGTCTTCGCCCTCGGGCACCTCGATGCTCGTGCGCGATACCACCGACCATGCGAGCCCGCTGGCCGTGGAGCGCTTGATTGCGGGCTTCCGTATTCCCCTGCTCACCACCTCTTCGGGCCGTGCGTACCTCGCCTTCTGCCCCACCGAGCAGCGCGATTGCCTGCTCGAGATCCTCAGCCGCTCGCAGCGCGAGGAGGATCGGCTGGCGAGGAGCCGCTCGGAGGTGGAGAAAATCCTCGATGAGGCCCGCGAGCAGGGCTATGCGACGGCCGTGCGCACGCGGCGCATCTCCGAGGAGGTCGCGATGGCCGTGCCCGTGCTGGTCGAGGATCGCGTGCTCGCAACCGTCGCCGTACGCTACGCCGCCTCGGCCGTGCCATCGCGCGTCGCCGTCGAGCGTTTCGTGCCGCGGCTTCAGGATACCGCGCGCAAGATTCGCGTGAAGTTCGTCGAGCAGCAGCGCAATCCGCCGCGCAGTGAGGGCCCGCAGGCCGCTGCGAGCGGCTGAGACACGCATGCGGCGCATTCTCGTCGGCATCAAGCGTGTCGTCGACTACAACGTGCGAGTCCGCGTCAAGGCGGACGGCAGCGGTGTCGCCGTCGATGGCGTCAAGATGAGCATCAACCCCTTCGACGAGATCGCGCTCGAGGAGGCGCTGCGCATCAAGGAGCGCGGCGCGGCCGACGAGGTGGTGGTGGCGAGCGTCGGGACTCCCGACTGCCAGCAGCAGCTGCGCACCGCGCTCGCCATGGGCGCAGACCGCGCCATCTGGGTGGATAGCGGCGCCGGGGGCGCGGCGGAGCTCGAGCCGCTCGCCGTGGCGCGCGTGCTGCTTGCGCTCGTCAGGCGCGAGCAGCCGCTCCTGGTGATTCTCGGCAAGCAAGCGATCGATGAG
>JASHUC010000360.1 GCA_030040235.1 Gammaproteobacteria bacterium
CGCAGCCTATGGGCCGACATCCGGGTCGAGCGCATGCCGAGCTTGATGCGCCTCGAGCCCGAGCGGCACTCGAGGTGGCCGTGGGTGCTGCTCGTCGCAAGCGTGGCAGCGGCCGTCGGCGTCTTCCTGTGGTTTCCGCCCGGGGGTGCGCACTCCGTCACGGCGCAGCACTGGCCGAGCTCTCCCGAGGTGCGCGATGTGGTGAAGAGCATCACCGATACGGCGCGGCGCATTGTCTCCTCCGTGACGAGCCCCCCGCATGCAGGGGCAACGCCAGGCGGCAGCAACGCCACCGGCGCAGCGGGCGATGCGACTCCTGCGGCAGGAGAGCCGGGCGCGGCGAGTGCGAACCCCGAAGGCCGAATCGGCTCGCCCCAATCGATCGGCTCCGC
This sequence comes from Gammaproteobacteria bacterium, assembly GCA_030040235.1. The sequence goes on from JASHUC010000360.1 coordinate 393, forward strand.
ACCGGGCGTCGCCGATGCCAACACCCCGGTCGGAGGGACCACGGCGAGCGGTGCAAACGGGGCGGCAGCGCCCGCCACGCCGCCGCCGGCACCGAATCTCGAGCCCCGTCGCTCGGGGAGATCACGCGGTGGGCGGCATCGGCCGCATGCCTCGCGTTCCCCCGCCGCGTTGGGCGCGGCCGGGACGGACGGAGAGAATGCGGCGCGCACGCACCTCGATGCGCGACTCGCGGCGCTCGATGCGCGCGGCGCTTCGATCTGGGGCGGAGCGGACTACGCCGAGGCTCGCGAGCGCGAAGCCGAGGCCCTGAGTGCTGCGCGGGCGGGTGATCTTGCGACCGCGAGGGGCGCCATCATCCAGGCGAATCGTCTACTCGATGGGGTCGAGCAGGCGGCCCCCCATGCGCTTGCCGCGCAGCTCTCTGCGGGCGAGCGGGCGCTCGCGGCGGGCAATCGCACGGCGGCACAGCGCGCGTTCGAGCTTGCCGACCGCATCGATCCGGGCGATCCGAATGCCGAGCAGGGCCTGCAGAGTGCACGGGTTCTCAATGGCGTACTGCCCCTCGTCAGCGACGGATTCAATGCCGAAAAGGCGCGCGATTATTCCCGGGCCGCGCAGGATTACGGCCAGGTGCTCGCGCTCGACCCGGGCAACGTGAAGGCGCGCGCGGGCCTCAAGCGCGTGAATCTCGCCTGGGGCGGGGGGAGCGATGCCGAGGCGCTCTCGGCAGGCTTCACCGCGCTCGGCGCGGGACATCTCGATGATGCGCACGCCGCTTTCACCAGGGCGCTGCGCATCGATGGGCGCAGCCGCGAGGCGCTCGCGGGAATCGCTCTGGTGAACGCGGCATTGCAGTCGCGCGGGCTCGCGCAGCTGCGCTCCCGGGCCGCGACGCTCGAATCCCAGGAGCGCTGGGCAGAGGCGCTCGGGGACTACGATGCGGCGCTCAGGCTCGACCCCTCGCTGGTGTTCGCGCGGCAGGGGAAGGTGCGCGCCACCGCGCGCCTGAACCTCACGAGCCGGCTCGAGGCGCTCGTGGACAGTCCCCAGCGGCTCGCCTCGCGCGACGCGCGTGCGGACGCACTCAGCCTCATCGGCCAGGCGAATACCGAGCCCTCGGGTGTGGTGCTGCGATCGCTCGCCGCGCGCCTCTCGGTGCTGCTGTCGCAGTATGACAAGACGGTGCATCTGGAGCTGGAATCCGACAACGAGACCCAGATCGAGATCCAGCAGATCGGCTCGTTCGGCACCTTCGCGCGGCGCGAGATCGATCTGAAGCCCGGCAGGTACACGGTGATCGGCACGCGCGCCGGATATCGGGCCGTGCGACGCGATGTGACCGTCGCCCCCGGGCAAAAGGTGCAAACCCTCAGCGTACGGTGCGAAGAGCCGATCTGACGCGCGAGACCACGGCACTGCGAGACGGCGCGAGAATGGTAAGCTCTCGCGAAACCGAGAACTCAAAAAACGGCAGGCCGGACGGCGCTGATGGGAGAAGCGGAGGGCAAGATGGCCCTGCTCGCGGGCGCGAGCGGGCTCGTGGGCAGTCACCTGCTCGAGGCGCTGCTCACTGCGCCGGATTTTGCGCGTATCTATGCGATCACGCGCCGCCCGCTCGGGCGCGAGCACGCGAAGCTCGCCAATCGCATCATCCAGTTCGATCGCCTGGAATCACAGCTGAAGGGCATCGCCTGCCATACGGCGTTCTGCTGTCTCGGCGCACCGTTTCGCGGAGCGGGCTCGGAGCCCGCGGCGCGGCAGGCCGACCTCGAGTACGTGCTCGCGCTCGCGCGCGTGGCCAAATCCGCGCAGGCTCAGCGCTTCGTGTTTCTCTCGTGCGTGGCGGCGGACTCCGACGCGAAGAGCCCGCATCTGCGCAGGAAGAATCAAGCGGAGGAGGCACTCGAAGCGCTCGGTTTCCCGGCACTCGATATTCTGCAACCCGGGCCGCTCCTGGGACTGCGCCGGGAGATATCGGTCGCCGAGCTCGCTCGCTCGCTCGCGATGCTCATCGCCGCGCCGTTGCTGTTCGGACCGAGAGAGCCTTATCGCGGAATCGCCGCGCGCACCGTCGCGAGAGCGATGCTCGGGGCGGCGCGGTCGGGGCGGCGCGGAGTATACCGCTACACCTACTCGGGCATTCGCTCGCTCGCGCTCTCCTCACCCCCACGGGTGGTCCGGCGCGGTGCGGCCCCGTAACGTGAACGAGTTAACATCCCCCGCCCGCATCGCGTGCCAGATTCGCGCCCACGCGAGCGGGGCGGACGGTGCGCCCACCGCGTGACTCGCACAACAAGCGTCCGGAGCTCTGGGGATACTCATCAAGATGGCGTGGACGGCATTGTCGAGCCGTATGGGGCGGCATATTGCGGCCACTCTGGCGCTCACCGCGATGCTGCCTCTTGCCGTGCTCGTGCTCGCTCGCGGCCGACTGCAGCCGGCGACGGCGCTCGGGGCGGCGCTGCTTTGCGGGCTGCTCTGCGCGGCGGTCTGCGCCGCGTATCTCGCGCGACGGTATCTGGCCGCCCTGCGCGCAGCGCGCGCGATGGTTCAGGCGCTGCGCGAGCGAGGCGCGTTGCCGAGCGAGAGTTGCGGTGCCGATGAGCCGCGCTGGCTGATCGATGCCCTGAGGAGCTGCAGCGCGGAGCTCGAGGAGCAGTTTCGCATCCTCGAAACCTTCGCCGAGCTCGACCGGTTGCTGCTCGGCTCCGCCGCACTCGAGCAGGTGCTCGAGACGATACTCTCGCACGTGCGCACGCTCACCCGGTGCCATGGCGCGGGC
>JASHUC010000361.1 GCA_030040235.1 Gammaproteobacteria bacterium
TTGCCGACGACCCGCGTGCGCTCGCGCGCCGCGCCGAGGCGGACGAATCGCGCCGCGTCGGTCTCGCTCTGCGCCGCGACCAAGGCGCATTGCGCGAGCGCGGCGCCGAACAGACCCCGCAGCATCCGGTACCGTCGCGCCGAGCGCTCCGACATGCGCGCGCTCGCGAGCACGAGTGGCACGCCCCGCCGGCCACATTCGTGATAGAGATTGGGCCACAGCTCGGTCTCCATCACGAGCGCGAATCTCGGCCGCACCCGATCGAAGAACCGGCGCACGGCGCCCGGCAGGTCGAGCGGGACGTAGCGCACATGGCCGGACCGGCCGCGCAGCATTTCGCGGGCGCGTGCGGCTCCCGATGCCGTCGCGGTCGTCAGCACGAGTTCGAGCTCCGGGGCTTGCTCGCGAAGCCGCTGAACGAGACTCGCCGCGGCCTGCACTTCCCCGAGCGATGCGGCATGCACCCAGAGGCTCGGCGAGCCGAGTGAGGCCCCGAACCCGAACCGCTCGCCGAAGTGCCGCCAGTAGCCGCGCTCGCGCCATCCGCGCCACAGCAGTGCGCAGCAGTACAGCGGCGCGAGCAGGTACGCGACGAGGGAGTACAGGCAGCGCACGACAGAACCGCTCGCCCAAATGCCGCGTGGTGAGGCGCGCGCCACCCTCAACCGGGCCCGGCCGGCAGGCTGAGCGCGGGCGCACCGCTGGACTGGCGATAGCCATCGAGCAGGCCGTGCCAGTCCGCCTCGGTGAATCGATCGGGCGGCAGACCGTAACCCACCTTCTCGAGCGAGCGGCGCAACCGCACGAGATTGCCGTCGCACCAGAAACCCGGTTTGCGCAGGCTCCCGCGGTCGAAGTCGACCAGGAAGACCTCATCGCCGTTACCGAGCAGCACGTTGTGCGCGGTGAGATCGGCGTGGTAGACCCCGAGATCGTGAAAGCGCCGCAGGCAGCGTCCGATCGCGATCCAATTGAGAATCGAGAGCGCTCCGAGCCGCAGGCATTCGGCGAGCGAGCTCGCCTCGCCCAGCCGCTCGGTGATGATATCGCCGCGGTAGACAAGGCCGTGCTGCTGGTAGCGCGCGGCGACCGGGGCAGAGACCGGCAGCCCGGCGCGGTGCAGATGATAGGTGAGCTGCCACTCGGCGAAGGGGCGCGAGGCGGACTCCCCGATCCAGAGGTACTGATCGCGTGAGAACCGCGCGCTGGCACCGCCGCGGCAATAGTGGCGCAGGACCCAGCGCCGCCCCTGCGTGCGCAAGAAAAGCGCCGTACCCCGCCCGCGTGCTTCGCCTTCGATCTCCCCGCGCGCGCGCCAGAACTCCGGGTCGAACGACCCGGTGGACAGATTGCCCGCGCGGGAGGCGTCATAGAGCATCGCGCCCCGGGAGATGAGGCGCCGCCTCACCTCAGAGCCGAGCGGCCACTGCGCTTTCATTGGCGAAGTTTATCATCGCGGGTTTCAACGGCGGCCTTGGTAGACTCACCGCCATGAGCGACATCCTGGTGCCGACCTCCCCGGGCGAGCTGCTCGACAAGATCACGATTCTGCGAATCAAGTCGGCGCGCATCTCCGATGCGGCACGGCTGCGTAACGTGCGCGTGGAGCTCGAGCTGCTCGTGCGGACCTGGCGCGACTCCGGCTGCGCCGCCCGCTCGCTCGCGGAGGACGAGCGGGCATTGCAGGCCGTGAACGAGAAGCTCTGGGATATCGAGGATCGCATCCGCGAGAAGGAGGCCGCGCAGAGCTTCGATCCGGAATTCGTCGAGCTCGCACGCTCGGTGTATCGCTCCAACGACGAGCGCGCGGCGATCAAGAGGCGCATCAGCGTCCGGCTCGGCTCGCGCATCGTCGAAGAGAAGTCCTACGCGCCGTACGGCCCGGGCAAATAGGCGCGCGCAGCGGTGCCCCGGCTCAGGAGGGCGGGCGGCGCAGCGTGTACTCGGCGCCGCAGTAGGGGCACTTCGCCCAGCCGGTCTCCTCGATCGGCAGATACACGCGCGGATGGGATGACCAGAGGACCATCTGCGGCATCGGACAGCAAAGCGGCAGGTCCTCCGGGGTGACCTCGTACTGAATCTGCGCGTTCGGTTGCAGCAGGGGTCGGGTTGCAGCCATGAGGACGCCGATTATACCCGCATCGTCTCGTCCCAGATCGCGGTGACTGCGGAACGCTCGCAAGTGAACTCCTCGGCCGCGACGATCGGAGGCAGGCCCTCGAGCGAGAGGTGATGGACGCGCGCGCGATACGTGCGGTAGGCGGCCGTCAAGCGATCGACGGTCGCCTGCGCGATGAGATTCGCCGATGCGACCGATTCGAGCTGGCGAATGGTGTCGGAGAACTGGACGACGGCGGGGTAATCGCGCGCCCACTTGAGCGCCCAGTACTGGGCGAGAAACTCGATGTCCGCAATTCCCCCGAGGCCCTGCTTGATGTCGAGCTTGCCGGGCGGGGCCTTTCCAAGCTCGCGCCGCATGCGCTCACGCATCGATCGCACCTCCTCGCGCAGCTGCTCGCGGCGCACGTGATGTTCGAGAACCCGCAGGCGCACACGCTCGAACTCGGCGCGCAGGTGCGGCGCGCCGGCCACGGCGCGCGCATGCAGCAGCGCCTGGTGCTCCCAGGTCCAGGCGCTCCTCTCCTGGTATTCCGCGAACGCCGCGAGGCGGCTCACCAGCAGCCCGCTTTGGCCGCTCGGGCGCAGACGCACATCGACTTCGTAGAGCCGGCCCGCGGCCGAATGCATGGTGAGCAGATGCAGAATGCGCTGTGCGAGCCGCGCGAAGAACGGCTGATCCTCGAGGCTCGGCGAATCGTGCAGGAAGACCAGGTCGAGGTCGGAGGAGTAGCCGAGCTCCAATCCACCGAGCTTGCCGTAGCCGACCGCACACATCGATGCAGACCGCGCGCCGAACTGCGCAGTGATCTGACGCATCGCGAGATCCATCACGCACTCGAGAATGAGCTCGGCGATCTCGGTCAGCCGGTCGCTCACGCGCATGACGGCTAAGCGCCCCTCGAGATCGGCCGCGGCCACGCGGAACACGGCCGCCTGCTGAAAATGACGGATCGCTTCGACCTCGCGCCCGGGATCTTCCCCACGAAGCTGCTCGAGGGCGAGTCTGAGCTCGGCGGCGAGCTCGGCGCGTCGAGGAATGTGCGCGAGCACGCGAGCGTCCACCAGCTCATCGAGCAACAGCGGAGCGGATGCGATCTGGTTCGGCAGAAAATCGCCACGCCCGGCGAGCTCGGTGAGCCGGTCGCGGGCCTGGGCGCTCTCGTTGAGCAGGGCGAAGTAGGCGGATCGCGGACCGATCGCCTCGATGATGCGCAGCACCCTCTTGAGCACCGCGAGTGGCTCGCGGCCCGCACCGGCGCTCGCCGCGATGCGCGGTAGCAGTGCCTGCAGGCGCTTGCGGCCCGGCTCATCGAGCTTGCGCACGAGGGAGGAATCACGCAGCCCCTCGAGCAGCCGCGCCGCCTCCGGCGCATCGGCGCCGAAGCCGAGCGCCTGCAGCCGCGAGGCGAGCGTGCCGGTCGTGACCTCGGGCGCCGGGAGAGCCGTGCTCGGGGCGGGCTGCAGATCGAGGAGCGCCGCGCTTTCGCCTGCCGAGGCGGCGCCGAAGATCACGGCACGAAACTGTGCGGTAACGCTCCGGCGATGCCGCTCGAGCTGCGTTTCGAGCTCCAGCCAGTCGCGCGCCCCCATGGCCGCCGCGAGCCGCTCGCGCCCGGCCGAGTCTCTCGGCAGCCGGTGAACTTGCTCATCGGCGAGCATCTGCAGACGGTTCTCGAGCCGGCGCAGGAACTCGTACGCGACCCCGAGGTCCGCGGCGGCGCCCGCCGGCAGGAGCTTGTTGCCGTCGAGCAGCGGCAGCGCCGCGAGGAGCGATGGGGTCTGCAGGCGCGTGTCTCGTCCACCGCGGATCAACTGCAGCGCCTGAACGATGAATTCGATCTCGCGGATGCCTCCGGGTCCGAGCTTCACGTCGTCGCCGAGCTCGCGCCGTCCGACCTCGCGCTCGATGAGCCCTTTCATCTCACGGAGACTTTCAAACAGCCCGTAATCCAGGTACCGGCGGTAGACGAACGGGCGGATGGCCGCCGCGTAGATCTCCGCATAGCGCTCGGGCGCCGTGAGCGGACGGGCTTTGATCCACGCGTAGCGCTCCCAGTCCCGCCCGTGGCGCTGCAGATAGTCATCGAGGGACGCAAAGCTCACGACGAGCGGTCCGCTCTCGCCGAATGGGCGCAGCCGCACATCCACCCGGAACACGATCCCCTCGGCGGTTGGTGCATTCAGCAGGCGAATGAGGAACTGCCCGAGGCGGGTGAAGAACTCCTCGTTGGAGAGGCACCCCTGCGCACGGCGCTCGTGCGGTTCGGCCTCGCCCACGGCGCGGCTCGTCGCGCCGTGCTCCGGAAACAGCAGCACCAGGTCGATGTCGGAGGAGAAGTTGAGCTCGCGCCCGCCGAGCTTGCCCATGGCCACCACCACGAGCGGTTGCTCGGCACCGCGCTCGGAACGCGGTACGCCGTGCCGCAGCGTGAGCCGCTCCCACGCATAGCGACTCGCCGCACTGACGGCGGCATCGGCGAGCGCCGAGAGATCCGTGAGAGTGGCGGGGAGACCCGCCCAGCCTGCCAGATCGCGCCACGCGATTCGCACCATCTCACGCCGCCGGAAGCGGCGTAGCTCGCTCATGAACTGCTCTTCGGAGAGCGGCGGATCCGACGACGGCTGCGGGGCTCGCTCGGAGAAGTAGCCGGACGGGGTGGGCTCTCGCGAGAGGGCCCCGCTCGAGGCGAGCTCGCCGACCAGGCCCGGATCGCGGGCGCAGGACTCGCGGACGAAGTCGCTCGCCGCAAAGACCCGATCGAGCGACTCCCGGATGTGCGGGTGGGAAACGGCGAGCGGTTCAGTCCCCGACATTACCACCCATGTCGTGGAAGGCGGCCGTATCGAGGCGCCGGATCAAGCCTTTGAAGGTGGAAGAGCTTGCATACACCTGAGCGCCGGCGGAGGCCTCGATGGAGCCTACCGCGCCCTCGATGGCGCTGTTCTCAATGTGCACACTCGCACCGCGCGCCTCGATGCCGACGCCGCTCGCGACGATCCGGCTGTTGGTGATGTGCAGTTCGCAGCCGTTTTCAGCGCTCACCGCATTGCCGTCGAACTCGAGGTTGCGATTGTCGATGTGATAGAGGCGTGAGCCCTGGCAGATGATCGGCTCGTGCAGGTGCTCGAGCGGCAGATTGCCAGCGAGTGCGGCGCCCGCCCCGGCTGCCTGCGCGGCAGCTGCGGTTGCGGCTTGCGGCTCGCCCGCGCCGGGTGCTGCAGCATTGGCCGCTGCAATGCTGTAGCCGGGACCCGAGAGCAGCACGTGCTCGCCCTTCGGCGCGGCGGGCACGGAGGCCGCCCGGGGTGTGGGGGCCTGTGCATCCGAAGCGGCCGAGTCGCTAGGGTTTGC